>JAKSDN010000229.1 GCA_022360075.1 Kiloniellales bacterium
ACCTCGAACTCCTCGATGTGGATCGAGGTGAAGACGTCGTCGCGCACGATCCGCTCGGAGATCAGGATCGAGTCCTCGAAGTTGTAGCCCTGCCAGGGCATGAAGGCGACCAGCACGTTGCGCCCCAGCGCCAGCTCACCGAGGTTGGTCGAGGGGCCGTCAGCGACGATGTCGCCGCGCTTGACCTGGTCGCCGACCTTCACCAGCGGGCGCTGGTTGATGCAGGTGTTCTGGTTCGAGCGCTGGAACTTGAGCAGGTTGTAGACATCGCCCGCCTGCTCGCCGCTCGAGGTCTCCTCGGTCACCCGCACCACGATGCGCGTGGCATCGACCTGGTCGACCACGCCCGAGCGTCGGGCGCCGATCGCGACGCCGGAATCCCGGGCCACGGTGTCCTCCATGCCGGTGCCGACCAGCGGCGCCTCGCTTTGCAGCAGGGGCACGGCTTGGCGCTGCATGTTGGAGCCCATCAACGCGCGGTTGGCGTCGTCGTTCTCGAGGAAGGGGATCAGGGCCGCAGCGACGGACACGAGCTGCTTCGGCGAAACGTCGATGAACTCGATATCCTCGGGCCGGGCCACGATGTACTCGCCGCCCTGGCGGCAAGACACCAGGTCCTGGGTGAACTTGCCGTTCTTGTCGAGCTCGGCGTTGGCCTGGGCGATGGTGTAGCGCCCTTCCTCCATGGCCGAGAGATAGATCACCTCGTCGGTCACCTTGGACTTCTCGACCCGGCGGTAGGGGCTCTCGATGAAGCCGTACTTGTTCACCCGGGCGTAGGTCGCCAGGGAGTTGATCAGGCCGATGTTCGGCCCCTCCGGCGTCTCGATCGGGCAGATCCGGCCATAGTGCGTGGTATGCACGTCGCGCACCTCGAAGCCGGCGCGCTCGCGCGTCAGGCCGCCCGGGCCGAGCGCCGAGAGGCGGCGCTTGTGGGTGATCTCGGACAGCGGGTTGGTCTGGTCCATGAACTGCGAGAGCTGCGAGGAGCCGAAGAACTCGCGCACGGCCGCCGCCGCCGGCTTGGCGTTGATCAGGTCGTGCGGCATGACCGAGTCGATCTCGACCGAGCTCATGCGCTCCTTGATCGCGCGCTCCATGCGCAGCAGGCCGACGCGGTACTGATTCTCCATCAGCTCGCCGACCGAGCGGACGCGGCGATTGCCGAGATGGTCGATGTCGTCGATGTCGCCCTTGCCGTCCTTGAGCTCGCAAAGAACCTTGACGATCTTCAGGATGTCTTCCTTGCGTAGGACCCGCATGCTGTCCTCGGTCTCGAAGCCGAGGCGCGAGTTCATCTTCACGCGCCCGACCGCCGAAAGGTCGTAGCGCTCGGCGTCGAAGAAGAGTCCGTTGAACATCGACTCGGCGGTCTCGAGAGTCGGCGGCTCGCCCGGGCGCATGACCCGGTAAATGTCGATCAGCGCCTCTTCCCGGCTGGTGTTGCGGTCGACCGCCAGCGTGTTGCGGATGTAGGCGCCGACGTTGATGTGATCGATCGCCAGGGTCGAGATCTCCTTCACCCCGGCCTCGACCAGGGCCTGGATAACCTCGGCAGTGATCTCGTCGCCCGCCTCGGCGATCACCTCGCCGGTCTCAGTGTGAATGAAGTCGCCCGAGAGATAGCTGCCGATCAGATCCTCGTCGGTGACGAGCTGCTCCTTCAGGCCCTCCTCGGCCAGCTTCTTCAGCAGGCGCGGCGTGACCTTGGCACCGGTCTCGGCCATCACCTTGCCGGACTTCGCGTCGATCAGGTCCTGGGTCAGCTTGGTGCCGCGCAGACGGTCCGGCTCGAAGGGCGTGCGCCAGGCGTCGCTGGTCCGCTTGAAGGGAATCGAGTTGTAGAAATAGCTGAGGATCTCCTCCGGCGTCATGCCGACGGCCTCGTGCGGCTCAAGCTCGCGCCCCTCGGCCGCACGCTGGGCGCGCAGCGCCTCGGTCTCGCCGCCGTCGAGGGCCAGAAGAAGAGTCGTCGCCGGCAGCTTGCGGCGCCGGTCGATGCGCACATAGGCCAGGTCCTTGGCGTCGAACTCGAAGTCGAGCCAGGAGCCGCGATAGGGAATGACCCGCGCGGCGAAGAGGAACTTGCCCGATGAATGAGTCTTGCCCCGGTCGTGGTCGAAGAAGACACCCGGGCTGCGGTGCATCTGGCTGACGATCACGCGCTCGGTACCGTTGATGACGAAGGTACCGTTCGACGTCATGAGCGGCATATCGCCCATGTAGACGTCCTGCTCCTTGATGTCGCGGATCGAGCGGGAGCCGGTGTCTTCGTCCACGTCCCACACCACCAGGCGCAGGGTGACCTTGAGCGGCGCGGCATAGGTGATACCGCGCTGCTGGCACTCCTCGACGTCGTACTTGGGCTCCTCCAGTTCGTAGTGCACGAACTGCAGCTCGGCACGCTCCGAGAAGTCCTTGATCGGGAAGACCGACTGAAAGACCTCCTGAAGCCCGACCTTTTCACGCTTCTCGGGCGGCCCCTCGATCTGCAGAAACTGATCGTAGGAGGTCTTCTGCACCTCGATCAGGTTCGGCATCCGGGTGACTTCGGCGATTCGCCCGAAGTTCTTGCGGATACGCTTGCGGCCCGTGAACGATCTGGTCATATCTGATCCTCGTCAACCTGATCCCGCCGTGCCTGCACGAGAGCAAGCGCGGTGCGCGCCGACGGCCCGCCCCCGAAAACCGGGGCCGGGGTCAAGACGCAATGCACCCGTCGGCGCGAGTCCAAGAAGACCCGCGCCGCCCGGGCGCCGTAGTGGTCCAAGCCCGCGGCTTGGCACAAATCACTTGAGCTCGACAGTCGCACCGACCTCCTCGAGCTTCTTCTTCAGTTCTTCGGCCTCTTCCTTGCCGACGGCTTCCTTGACGGCCTTCGGCGCGGACTCGACCAAGTCCTTGGCCTCCTTGAGGCCGAGGCCCGTCATCGCGCGGACCTCCTTGATCACGTTGATCTTCTTGTCGCCGATAGCGGCCAGGACCACGTCGAAGGAGTCCTGCTCGGCCGCCGCCTCGGCAGCCTCCGCAGCCGGCGCGGCGGCCGCGACGGCAACGGGCGCAGCGGCGGACACGCCCCATTCCTCTTCGAGCTTCTTGGAAAGCTCGGCCGCCTCGATCACAGTGAGCTTGGAAAGCTCCTCGACCAACTTGTCTAGATCGGCCATCGATCTCTTCTCCTCGGCTTGAACGTCCAGTGTTACGGGTCTTGGTGGCCTGTCCGATCAGGCCGCCTCGTCTTGAGAGCCATAGGCGCTGAACACGCGGGCCAGCTGAGCTGCCGGCGCTTGCGTGACGCTCGCCAGCTTGCCGGCCGGCGCCTGAATGACGCCGATCAGCTTGCCGCGCAGCTCGTCGAGCGACGGCAGCTTGGCGAGCGCTTCCACATCGGCCGTCTGCAGCAGGCTTTCGCCCAATGCACCGCCGACGATCGTCAGCTTGTTGTTGCCCTTGGCGAAGTCGACGCAGACCTTGGCCGCCGCCACCGGATCGGCCGACGATGCGATCGCCGTCGGACCGGTGAAGAGCGGCGCAAGCGCCTCGAACCTCGTGCCCTCGAGAGCGAGACGGACGAGCCGGTTCTTGCACACCTTGTAGCTCGCGCCCGCGTCGCGCATCTGGCGCCTCAAGGACGTGGCCTCGGAGACCGTCAGCCCGCTCTGTTGGGTGACGACCAGGAGGTTCACTTCCCCGAAGAGGCCCTTCATCTCGGCGACGAGCGCTTCCTTTTGTGCTCGATCCACGGATTTCCTCCGCTCTCATTCGGGACCGGCGACGCCAGCGCGCCACGACGGTCCCACTGCACACAGGACCCCGGGGATGCAGCTCCCCGGATGCCCGGTTCGCCTGTCCCGGAAGCTCAAGCCTTCACGGGCCCCACGACTGAGACCCGGTTGGAACTCGCTTCCCGTCTATGCAGGCCCCTTCGGGCTTAAGCTCCGACGCGTGCAGCGCCGGCGCACCTGCAGTCTCGGACAGGTCGGCCGAACGGCTCGCGCCGCCGGCCTGCCACGGGATGGAGCCTGCCTGGCCCACCCCGCTCTCCCGCCCGGCCCGAAGGCCGAAAGCGGGATGACTCCTTTGCCTTTCGGCGCCTAGCTGGCGGAAAGGCTGGCGACGTCGATCTTGACGCCCGGGCCCATGGTCGAACTCAGGGAGACCCGCTTGATGTAGGTCCCCTTGGCGCCCGTGGGCTTGGCGCGCTGGATCGCGTCGATGAAAGCGCGCACGTTGGCGACCAGATCGGCTTCCGCGAAGCTCGCCCGGCCGACCCCGGCATGCACGATGCCGGCCTTCTCGGCCCGGAACTCGACCTGGCCGCCCTTGGCCGCCTGCACCGCCTCGGCGACGTCGTTGGTGACCGTGCCGAGCTTCGGGTTCGGCATCAGGCCGCGCGGGCCGAGGATTTTGCCCAGCCGGCCGACGATCGGCATCATGTCCGGCGTGGCGATGCAGCGGTCGAACTCGATCTTGCCGGCCTGCACGCTCTCCGACAGGTCCTCCGCGCCGACGATGTCCGCGCCCGCGGCCTTGGCCGCTTCGGCCTTGTCGGCCTTGGCGAAGACGGCGACGCGCACGGTCTTGCCGGTGCCGTGCGGCAGCGAGACGACGCCGCGCACGTTCTGGTCGGCGTGCCGCGGATCGACCCCGAGGTTCATGGCGATCTCGATGGTCTCGTCGAACTTCGCCGAGGCCCTCTCTTTCAACAACTTGACCGCGGCGTCGAGCTCCACGTCCTGGTCCCGCTCGACGCCTTCGTAGGCCTTCTTCAAGCGCTTGCCCTTGAATGCCATGGCTCTTACTCCACCACCTGAAGGCCCATCGAGCGCGCCGAGCCGGCGATGATCTTGGCCGCGGCATCGATGTCGTTGGCGTTGAGGTCCTCCATCTTCGCCTCGGCGATCTCCCGGACCTGCGCCATGGTCACGCTGCCGGCCGATTCGCGGCCCGGCGCGACCGAGCCCTTCTGCAGCTTGGCCGCCTGCTTCAAGTAGTGGCTGGCCGGCGGCGTCTTGGTCTCGAAGCTGAACGAGCGGTCGCTGTAACAAGTGATGATCACCGGCGTCGGCGTGCCCTGCTCCATGTTCTGGGTGTGGGCGTTGAACGCCTTGCAGAACTCCATGATGTTGAGGCCGCGCTGACCCAGCGCGGGACCGACCGGCGGCGAGGGATTGGCCTTGCCCGCCGGTATCTCCAGCTTGATGTAACCTGCGATCTTCTTTGCCATCGTCTACCCTTTCGTCGTGGGGCTGCGCGGTACGGCTGGATCCCTGGGCTTTGGGACCGGCCTCCCGCACCGACCGCCACCGCGGCTTTCGCCGACGGCACGGCCACTACAGGCCTTAGAGCTTCTCGACCTGCGAATACTCAAGCTCCACCGGCGTCGAGCGGCCGAAGATGGAGACCGAGACCTTGAGCCGGGCGCGCTCCTCGTCGACGTCCTCGACCAGGCCGTTGAAGGAGGTAAAGGGGCCGTCGGAGACGCGCACCTGCTCGCCGATCTCGAAGGTGATCGAGGGCTTGGGGCGCTCCACGCCTTCCTGGACCTGGCGCAGGATGCGCGTCGCCTCGGCCTCGCTGATCGGCGCCGGCTTGCCCTTGGAGCCGAGAAAGCCCGTCACCTTGGGCGTGTCCTTGACCAGGTGCCAGCTCTCGTCCGTCATATCCATCTTGATCAGGACGTAGCCGGGGAAGAACTTGCGCTCGGCGTTGACCCGCTGGCCGCGGCGCATCTCGACCACTTCCTCGGTCGGCACCAGGACCTCTTCGAAGGCCTCCTCCATGCCCTTCTGGCGCGCCTGTTCCTTGATCGAGTCGGCGACCTTCTTCTCGAAGCCGGAATAGACGTGCAGCACGTACCATTGCATCGCCATGGCGCTCAGCCCCCCAGACCAAGGATCTGACGCACGCCGAAGGAGAGGATCTGGTCGATCACGAAGAAGAACATCGCGGCCAGAAAAACCATCACGAACACCATGGCCGTCGACACCAGGGTCTCCTTCCGGGTCGGCCAGGTCACCTTGGAGACCTCCTGCCGCACTTCCCGAATGAACTGACCTGGATTGACCTTGGCCATCTGTCCTTCTTTCCGCCTGCTAGCGCTGCTCTCGGCGGCTTTCGCCGGCCGCAATCGGGTGTCGCTCGGCCCCTGCGGGCCCCGGATTGGCAGGAGTGGAGGGACTCGAACCCCCAACCCCCGGTTTTGGAGACCGGTGCTCTGCCAGTTGAGCTACACTCCTAACGCGGCCACCCGATCAGCTCTCGTTTTCCGAACGCAGGTCCGAAAGCGCCTCAAGTTTAGGGAGGCGCGCCGGCCCTTGCGCATCATGCCTATTCGATGATGGAGGCGACGACGCCGGCGCCGACCGTGCGGCCGCCTTCGCGGATCGCAAAGCGCAGCCCCTCGTCCATCGCGATCGGCGCGATCAGCTCCACCGTCATGTTCGTGTTGTCCCCGGGCATCACCATCT
>JAKSDN010000037.1 GCA_022360075.1 Kiloniellales bacterium
ATCGATGCCGAGGATCCGGCGAGGCTGGAAGCGGAGGCAGAGGGTGAGACGGTTTGAGGAGCGGTGGGCGACGACTGCGGGTCTCCGGCCGCCCTAATCGACTCGCGACAAGCGCCGCGCGAAATACCTCCAAGACTGACTCGAAAAAACCCCTTGAGATCAATGTGTTGCCACACTTCATTTGTCATCACCGGGCTTGACCCGGTGATCCAGAGTGGCGCCTGGGTCAAGCGATGACTGGCTTGCCGGATCAAGTCCGGCAATGACAAGTGAAGGGGACTTTCTCCAAGCGCTTGTTCTGAAACCAGTCATCTTGGGTCAGGCTCTGAACGCTCCCCACCGGACCCGGTTCGACTCGCACCCAAGAGCTGCTCTAGACTGAAACGGTGGCGGCTTGATGAGGGCATCGCTCGGGATCTCGGCGGCCCGCGAGCCGACGTCCGCGATCGAAACGACGAAGACGATGGAGCGTCGATCCAAACCGACCTATTTCAGAAAGCTCGAACGTGGGCTTTTCACGGCTTTCGTCGCCGCGCTCTGCCTCGCCACAACCTCGGTCCTCGCCGAACCACCCACCACCCCCCTCGACGCTCGAGCCCTCGCCCGTCTTACCGACCCGCCGCTCGGCCTACCGCCGGTCCCGGGCATCGACAACGGGCTTCCCACCGCCGCCGAAATCGCGCTCGGCCGCAAGCTCTTGTTCGATCGGCGGCTGTCGCATGTCGGCACCATGTCTTGCGCCATGTGCCACATCCCCGAGCAGGGCTTCACCAACAACGAGCTGAAGACGCCGGTCGGGGTCTTCGGGCTCAGCATCCGGCGCAACGCGCCGACGCTCTTGAACGTCGCCTATCAGGAGACGCTGTTCCACGATGGGCGCGAGACCGGGCTCGAGACCCAGGTGATCTCGCCGCTGCTGGCGCGCAACGAGATGGCCAATCCCTCGATCGGCTATCTGATCGAGCGGATCGATTCCTTCGCCGATTACGACGGCCTGTTCGAGACCACCTATGGGGGAGGCCCGAGCATCGAAGGGCTGGGCCGCGCGCTCGCGGCCTATCAGCGCAGCCTGCTGTCGGGCAACTCGGCCTTCGACCGCTGGCGCTTCGGCGGTGAGGCCGAGGCGCTCGGGCCTGCGGCGCAGGCGGGCTTCGCGCTCTTCACCGGCAAGGCCGGCTGCGTGAACTGCCACACGATCGGCGAGGCGAGCGCGCTCTTCACCGACCAGGCATTCCATTTCACCGGCATCGGCCATCGGCGTCCCGCGGACGACGCGCCGGTGCCGGTCGAGATCGCGCCGGGGGTGGTGGTGCCGCTCGCGCGCCAAGCGGTCGAGGCCGTCTCGGGGCCGCAGGAGCCCGACCTCGGCCGCTACGAGGTGAGCCTCGACCCCGACGATCTCTGGCGCTTCAAGACGCCCAGCCTGCGCAACGTGGCGCTGACCGCGCCCTACATGCACGACGGCTCGCTCGGCAGCCTGCGGGCCGTGGTCGCCTTCTACGACGACCCGCCGGTCGAGCACGAACAGCTCGACCCGTTGCTCGCACCGCTCGGCCTGAGCGAGGCCGAGATCGATCAGCTCGTTGCCTTCCTGGAGAGCCTGACCGGCGACAACATCGCCGAGCTGATCGCCGATGCCCGCAGCGTGGGGGTGGGGAATTGAATTTGCTTGGGCTTTCATGGGCGGAAGCCCTGCTCGCCACCGCACTGTCGTCCTCGGACAAGCGTCGCGAAGCGGCACGCCGATCCGAGGATCCATGGATGATCCTGCGCTCGGGACCAACCATGAATCCTCGGGTCTCCGCTACGCTCCGCCCGAGGATGACAATTCAAAATGCACTTCTCACAATAAAATACATGGATAAATAGTGATGCACACAGATTTCGTGCAATATAACCAGCGAATAACAGCTTAGGTCATTTGTGTTTATCTGTGTCCATCTGTGTCAATCAAAATAACCCCCTTACCTCCTCGGCCTTGCGCACCTCGAAGCGCGGCTCCAGAAAGACCCGGCAAATGGAACCTATCGCCAAAGGCCTCACGTCGTGGCCATCATCGCGAAGACGCGGTGCGGCACCTGGAGCGGATCGTGGGGGAATCGCTCGGCGAGCATGGCACCGTGGACCCGGTCGAAGGCCGCCACCTTGTCGGCGGGCAGGCTGCCGCCGACGCCGG
>JAKSDN010001310.1 GCA_022360075.1 Kiloniellales bacterium
CGCGGGGTGATTCGTTTTTGGCGGTCCCGCACGGAACGTCCCGCGAACGAATTGCCGATTTTTCATTTTTTTTCAAAAAATTGATCGGGCCATTGGCAAATGAGAACAAAAAGTGTACATTGAGTTTCGTTGAACGCTTTCGAGGGTTGTGAAATAAGGGACGGATCGATCATGTCGCAGGCCAATCTCCGCGTCGTCGAACAGGATTCCATGGACAAGCAAAAGGCGTTGGACGCCGCGCTCAGCCAGATCGAACGGGCCTTCGGCAAGGGCTCGATCATGAAGCTCGGGCAGAATGACAGCGTGGTCGAGGTCGAGGCGGTGTCGACCGGCTCACTCGGGCTCGATATCGGGCTCGGCATTGGCGGCCTGCCGCGCGGACGGATCATCGAGATTTACGGGCCGGAAAGTTCGGGCAAGACCACCCTCGCGCTTCATGTGGTCGCGGAGGCGCAGCGCGCCGGCGGCACCTGCGCGTTTGTCGATGCCGAACATGCGCTCGATCCGGTCTATGCCCGCAAGCTCGGCTGCGATGTCGAAAACCTGCTCATTTCGCAGCCCGACGCCGGCGAGCAGGCGCTCGAGATCGCCGATACCCTGGTGCGCTCCGGCGCCATCGACGTGCTGGTGGTCGATTCGGTGGCCGCCCTGGTGCCGCGTGCCGAGCTCGAGGGCGAGATGGGCGACCAGTTGCCCGGCCTGCAGGCCCGCCTGATGAGCCAGGCGCTGAGGAAGCTGACCAGCTCGATCTCCAAGTCGCGCACCATGGTGCTCTTCATCAACCAGATCCGCTTGAAGATCGGCGTCATGTTCGGCAACCCCGAGACCACGACCGGCGGCAACGCGCTCAAGTTCTACGCCTCGGTGCGGCTCGACATCCGGCGCATCGGTGCGATCAAGGACCGCGACACCGTCGTCGGCAACCAGACCCGGGTGAAGGTGGTCAAGAACAAGGTCGCGCCGCCCTTCCGGGTGGTCGAGTTCGACATCATGTACGGCGAGGGCATCTCCAAGACCGGCGAGCTGCTCGACCTCGGCGTGCAGGCCGGCATCGTCGAGAAGTCCGGCGCCTGGTTCTCCTACAGCGGCCAGCGGGTCGGCCAGGGCCGCGAGAACGCCAAGACCTTCTTGCGCGAGCACCCCGAGATCGCCGACGAGATCGACCGCAAAGTGCGCGAAAACGCCGGGCTGGTCGCCTCGGCCATGCTCGAGGGCCCGGACGAGAACGACGAGGCCGTCGGCGAGGAAGAGGCCGCTGCGAAGGCGTGAGGGCCAGCGCTCATCCGTCATCGCGAGCGGAGCGAAGCGATCCAGGATGCAGCCACTCCGGTGAAGTCTCCGGATTGACGCGCGGGCTGGCTTGCTGACAGATCGGGCTTCGTTTCGACCGAATTGGCTTTTCGGCGCTCCGCGCCAGCCCCCCTCCCGGCGCTACGCGCCGACCTCCCCTTCGAGGGGCTACGCGATTCGCACATTTTTGCTCTTGTGACGCCTTCGGCGTCGTCACCCCCACCCCAACCCTCCGCCATCAAGGGGGAGGGAGATTAAGACACTGAGCGAGGTTACATTTTCCCTCCCCCCTTGAGGGGGAGGGTCGGGGTGGGGGGCGTCCGCGCAGCGGACAAAGAAGAAGGGGATATGTTCGTCGCTGACTTTTACCGCACGGCCCCAATTCCACCGCGTTATCTTTATAGAAACGTGTTGCGCCTCATCCTGGGTTAGGTGCCAAACGCTCCTGGTCTGAAACAACTCCTGGACCGATGACGACTGCCGAAGCGCAAGACGCCAGCAACGGCCACAAGTAGGATTTCGATGCGATCCGTTGCGAGCACCCATCGCATCCTCGTCTTCGACTCGGGCGTTGGTGGGCTCTCGGTGCTGGAGGCGATCCGCGCCGCCATACCCGGGATCTCAGTACTCTATGTCGCCGACAGCGCCTTCTATCCCTATGGCCCAAAGCCTGAGGCCGAACTGATCGCGCGCGTGCCGGTGTTGCTGGCCGGTCTCTGCGCCGAGCACCGGCCCGATCTTGTGGTGATCGCCTGCAACACGGCGAGCAC
>JAKSDN010001072.1 GCA_022360075.1 Kiloniellales bacterium
GCCACGTCCTTGGCGATGACCTCGCGCGGCGCATTGTAGGCCTCGACCAGGGCGTCGACGATGGCCGTGACCGAGGCCTCGCCGTCGCAGCGCTGAATGATGGCGAGCGCGATGTCGTCGGGCACGAAGACCCGCTCGGGCGCCAGCACGATCCACTTGTCGCGGGTCTTGTCGAAGCGCAGCTTCACGCCCGGCGGCAGGCGCGGCACCGAGTCGTCGGCGATGGTGACGGCGCCGCTCACCGGCCGGTCTCCGGCACGAAGGCGCCGGGCGGAATCCAGCCCGGCGAGACATAGGCGTGGTGCAGCGCGTCGAGCTGGGCCCAGAGCACGTCCGTCTTGAAGCGTACCGCCGCCAGCACCGCCTCCTGCTGCTCGCGTGTGCGCGCTTGGCGCTTCACCCAATCGAGCGTGAAATCAACGTCTCGGGGGGCTTCCTTAAGGCGCCGCTTGAAATAGGCGATGGTCCTTTCGTTGGCGAAATCGTAGTGCTCCAGCAGGCCGGCGATGCGCTCCTGGTGGATCTTCGGCGCGAAGAGCTCGGTCAGCGAGGAAGCCAGGGCCTCGAGCAGGGAGCGTTCGCGCACGAAGCGGACGTAGGCCTCGACCGCGAACTTGGTCGCCGGCAAGACGCCCTCGCAGGAGAGCACGTAATCCCGGTCCAGGCCGACGCCTTCGGCCAAGACCAGCCAGCGCTCGATCCCACCCGGATTGTCCGGCCCGCCGTCATGCTCCTCGATCCGGTGGCGCCATTCGCGCCGCAGATCCGGGTCCTCGCAGCGCGACATGAGCGCAGCGTCCTTCAAGGGAATGCGGCTTTGATAATAGAAGCGGTTCAGCACCCAGGCCTGAACCTGCGCGCGGTCGCATTCGCCGCCGTGCAGGCGTTCGTGGAAGGGGTGGAGGTTGTGATAGCGCTCGGCGCCGATTTGGTGGAGCTGCGCCTCGAGCGCCTCGGGGCTCAGGGGCTTGTCGTCGCTCTCAAGGACCTGGGCGACTGCCTGCGGATTCATCGCGTTCCCTCACGTCTGGCGAAACATGGTCTCGCAATGGCAACGCCGAAATCTCCCGGTTCGTCCAATGATTCACGCGCACCGCGGCGGCCGCGCGCACTTCACACCGCTCTCCTTACCCGCCGAAGGAAGGGACCCCTCGTCAAACAAAAACCAGGATCCCCACGGCGACACCCCAGGGCCCTGGCTTCCTTGGTCCGGCCTGACTGTCCGAGAAGTCGAAACTGATCCGCGGCTAGCGCACGCGGATCAGCTCACGACGATCAGTCCGTCTTTCGCGTCGCCCTAGAGCTCGGCGCAAACGTAGGAATTGATTTCGAGACCGACACAGATCTCGACAACGCTCGGAGTGGTCCACGCCATTGCGGTTCCTCCCATAGGACAGCAGTTTAGACTCATTCTAATATAGCGACTTTGCCTTGCGAGGCAAGCCTACGATGCCCTACCGGGCGGAGACTATAGAGACATTGGTCGTATATGACCAGAGGGCTATGGCCTCCGGCCGGTAACCGGCGGCGTCAACGGCATGCCAGCCATCGCCTGCGCTGTTGTCGTGGGGCTCGATCGTTCTCTAGTCTTGCATCGGGTTAGCGGGTAGGAAATCCTCGGTACAACAATGATGTCGGCGATAGACGCGGTGGCGGGCGAGCGGCCCCTGGTCCGAGAGATCGGCTATGGCGACCCGCTGGCCGTCTTTGCGGCTTTCGCAGAGGACGAGGGCACGGTCTTTCTCGACAGCGCTCGGCCCTCCGAGCGCTTGGGGCAATACAGCTTCATCGCGGTCGAGCCTTTCCGGA
>JAKSDN010001048.1 GCA_022360075.1 Kiloniellales bacterium
CGACGGTGAACTTGTAGACGTCGAGATCCTGCGCCGGGTCGCCCGCGCCGTCCGGCGTGCCCTTCGACATCCAGCCGTTCACGGTGAGCGCCTCGGGCCGTCCGTTCTCGCCGCCGGCGACCAGGCTGCCGAGGTCCTGCGCGCTGTCGAGATCGTCGTTCACGCCGAGGTTGCCCTGGCCCTCGCGCTCGAACTGGATCGGGTTGCGCTCGATGCGCTGCACCTCGACCGCGGGTCCGGGGCCCTCGGCGAAGGCGGCGAGCAGCGCCACCTGGGGCACGGGCAGGCCGTTCTGGCCGCCCGTCACATCGGCCTGCGCCAGGTCGGCCACGGCCTCGACCTGGACGGGCAGCGGCTCGCTCGTGGTCACGGGGCCCAAGGGCGAGTCCACCGAGGCCGTGATATCCAAGGTGAAGTCGGCGTCGCTGAAGGCCGGCGGCACGATGACCAGGCCCGGCAGATCGCTCGGGTCGAGGCTCGCGCTGGCCGGGCCCGGGCCGGGGGCCGCGAACTCGAAGCCGGTGTCGGCATTGCGCAGGACGGCACCCGCCGGAATGTCGCCGATCTCGACCGAGCTGGCGCCGGTCACGGTGATGCCCAGCGCGATCTCGCCGGCCTCCTGTCCGGCGCCCGCCTCCGGGCCGACCTCGGGTGCATCGACCGGCGGCTCGATCACAATCGTCGGCGCCGGCGGCAAGCCGATCGCTCCAGCGCCGCCGCCCCCGCCGCTCAGCAGGAGGAGCAGGTTGGGATCGGTGATCAGCGCCAGGGCCAGCGCCGGCACCAAACTGGGATCGGTCAGGTCGAAGCCGCCAGTCCCCGCGGTTTGGAACTGCTGGCCAAAGATCAGCTCGCCGAAATCGACGAACTCGTTCTCGCCGGGATCGGCGGTGCTGCCTTGGTCGCCCTCGCCGTCCTCGGGCCCGGCCTCCGGCTCCTGCCGCTCCTGGAGGAAGCGGGCCAGCGAGGTCTGCAGCGAGCCGAGGGCCAATTGGAAGGCCGCCTCGATCTCGGGCGTCAGCTCGATCGAGATCACCGCGCCGCCGGGCTCGGGCACCGCGGCGGTCGCGGCGAGATCGGCCAGGGTGACAAGGTTGAGGGGCGTGAAGACGTCGATCACGCCGAGCTCGTCGCGGATCAGGTCCTGCAGCAGGGTGGCGACCAGGCTGTAGGGGATCGCGGCGGTCGGCGTGCCGGACACGCCCGCGCCGGTGGTGCCGCGCACGCCGATCGAGGCCGAGGGCGTGCGGATCTCCATGCCCGGCCCGTCGGCGCCGGCGATCTGCCCCGAGACGAAGGCAAAGGCGCCCTGCACCAGCGACAAGGAGAGCGAGTTGCCGCCGCCGCCGGGATTGAAGATCAGCTCGTCGAGGACCAGACGACCCTCGTTGGCGATCGAGAAGAGCGTGTCGTCGATGAAGGTGATGCCGACCGAGGAGCCTGCCGCGGTGACCAGCACGTCGCCCTGAAAGACGGGATCGTCCAGGTTGAGCTCTTCCTCGACGCCGCTGGTGCGCAGCACGCGGGCATCGCCGGTGACCTCGCTCACCGTGCCGATCTGCGGAGCGCCGGTCGGGCCCGTGGCCTGGGCGACCTGCGCCGGCGCGAGCGGCCCGGCGAGCGCCGTGGCCAGCTCCGGCCAGACCGAGAGGCCGCCCTCGGCTTCGAGGCTCGGCGGTGCCTCCAGCGCGAAGTAGCCCTCGACCAGAACCCGGATGCCGTCCGGCCCGCTCAGCAGCAGGTCCGCGCCGACGCGCGTGTAGTCGCCGCCCAGCAGCAGGCCCGCGTCCGCTATCGTGATGCTGGCTTCCCCGGGCTCGGGTCGGATGAGCGTCAGAGCCCCGCTGTCACCCTCTCCGGGCAGGTCCCCATAGCGCATTGGTAACCTCGTTCCCCAATCCATCGCATGGTCCACGTCCCCCGGGACCTGAATTGTCCCATGGCCCCATGCCTCGAAGCTCGCCTCCGGTTGGATCCGAAGTGCGGCCAACTATGCATGCGGCCCGAGCGCGGGCCAGAGGCCCCGCCCGGCGCCGTGGGAAAGTAGTCAAAATTGTAGATTTAATCAATGATTAATATGTTTAACCTTAACGAGTACATCATTTGTATGAGTAAAGGCGACTGATACAAATGAAACACAAATCAACTCTGGCTCTATTCGCGGTTTATATAGGCAAGTCAGGCAATTGGTTCGTCGAACTGGATGTCAGAGAGAATTGGGCGAGTAACCCAGAAGAGGAGGCCTCGGGTTTCACGAGCGCCGAGAAAGGCGCGCCACGAACCCCGAGACAGCGTTTGACAAGCCGCGCACCGAGGCGCTAAGTCCCGACGCGTTCACCAGTGCCCCGTTAGCTCAACTGGTAGAGCACTTGATTTGTAATCAAGGGGTTGGGGGTTCGAGTCCCTCACGGGGCACCATATCGTTTTTCGGGTCGCTAATCCCCGCTAACACCTTGAATGGTAGAATAGTTTCAGCGGTTCCAAAGCCCTCATTTCGGACTGGCGTTGACCCGCATTTGTGGACACCTGATCAGTTGGGATCAGGTGTCCACAATATCGAAGACGAAACCACCTCATCCACCAGAACACCGCCAGCAGATGGCGGAGCTTTTCAGGGCCGGTCCTTCGGATGAGGCGCTGGCCTGGGAGCACGAGCTTTCATCGCTGGCGATCCGCCACTCGGTGGCCCAGGCCGATCGCACTGCCAGGAGATAGGCGCGCAGTGATTTTCGATGGAATATATGATATACGATAATTTAACGACAACCTGCTCGAAGGAGCTGGGGTGAGGGCGCTCGTCGGACAGCTATTTCACGAGGGAAACAGCTTCAATCCCTTGCCAACCAGGCTCGAGGACTTCGTCGTGCACCGCGCGCCCGAGGTCATCGATGCGATGCGTGGTACGGCATCGATTCTCGGCGGTATCATCGCCGAACTCGAAGCGGCCGAGATCGAACTGATC
>JAKSDN010000334.1 GCA_022360075.1 Kiloniellales bacterium
CCTCTCCCGCAAGCGGCAGAGGGGCTTTTCAGCAGGTCGCTTCAACAACAGAGAATGCTGGCGGTCACGATTGCGTGACCTTGAACGGCGCCTCTCGAATAGCAGTGTTGCCATCCCTGCCTTTAGCAACAGACTACGACCGGAGCGTAGCGATGACATTGGTTCTCTACGAAAGGCTCTGTGCGGACGATCGCCGTCCGAGTCCCTATTGCTGGCGCAGCCGATTGGCCTTGGCGCACAAAGGCCTGACGCCCGAACTGCGCGCCATCAAGTTCACCGAGGCCGAACAGATCGCCTTCAGCGGCCAGGGCAAGGTGCCGGTCCTGGTCGATGGCGAGACCGTGGTGTCCGATAGCTGGCGGATCGCCTGTTATCTGGAAGAGGCCTACCGCGATGCGCCCTCGCTGTTCCAGGGTGCGGGGGGTCAGGCGCTCGCCCGCTTCCTCAATCATTGGGTGGACAGCGTCCTGCAGCGGGCGCTGTCGCCGATCCTGGCGCCGGCCATGCTCGAGATCGCCCATCCCGACGACCGCGCCTACTACCGGGAGACGCGCGAGGCCAAGTACGGCCGCCCGCTGTCGGAACTGCGCGGCGAAAGGACCGGCCACCTCGCCGCGCTCCAGCCGGTGCTGGAGCCGCTGCGCCTGCGCCTGGCCGAAAGCGACTTCGTCGGCGGGGCCGCGCCGGCCTACGGCGACTACCTGGTCTTCGCCGAGTTCCAATGGGCACGCTGCGCCGATCCGCAGGACCTTCTGGCCGGCGACGACAACGGCCCGATCCGTGCCTGGCGAAGCCGCATGCTGGCGCTCTTCGACGGCCTGGCGCGCCGCGTTCCAGCCTTCGAGACGGCGGCCTAGCCCGGATTTCTCAAACTGTCGCTTATCGGGTTAGCGGTTGGATCACGATTGGCGTTGGACTGCGGGAATGGGATCCTTGGGTGTGGTCAGTCATGTCGGCTCACCCGCCGGTATGGGGGAGGGTCTGGTCGGTTGCTGTTGCTGTGTTGTTTTCG
>JAKSDN010001469.1 GCA_022360075.1 Kiloniellales bacterium
TCCAGGGCAACGAGCTGGGCCGCGGCCGCGGCGGTGGCCACTGCATGACCTGTCCGATCCTGCGCGATCCGATCGACTGAACCGCCCGATCGACTGAACCGCCCGATCGACTGAACCGCCTGTCTGGCAATACTGCTCGCAATCTTGGAGACCGACGATGCCGTTCAATCTCAAGGGACGTAGCTTCCTCAAACTGCTCGATTTCGATCAGCGGGAGATCCGCTATCTGCTGGATCTTTCGCGCGATCTGAAGCGGGCCAAGTACGCCGGCACCGAACAGCAGCACCTCAATGGCCGGAACATCTGCCTGATCTTCGAGAAGACCTCGACCCGCACCATGTGCGCTTTCGAGGTGGCCGCTTTCGATCAGGGCGCGCAGGTCACCTACCTCGGCCCCTCCGGCTCGCAGATCGGCCATAAGGAGTCCATGAAGGACACGGCCCGCGTGCTCGGCCGCATGTATGATGCCATCGAGTACCGCGGCTTCGGCCAGGAGATCGTCGAGGAGCTCTCCGCCTATGCCGGCGTGCCGGTCTTCAACGGCCTGACCGACGAGTTCCATCCGACCCAGATGCTGGCCGACCTGCTGACCATGCGCGAGCACAGCGACAAGCCGCTGCACGACATCTCCTACGCCTTCGTCGGCGACGCGCGCAGCAACATGGGCCACTCCCTGATGATCGCCGGCTGCCTGATGGGCATGGACGTGCGCCTGGCCGCGCCCAAGGCGAACTGGCCGAGCGACGAGTATCTCGATCCGGCGCGCGCGCTCGCCGAAACCTATGGCGCGCGTCTTTCGGTCACCGAAGACCCGATCGAGGCGGTCAAGGGCTGCGACTTCATCCACACCGACGTTTGGGTCTCGATGGGCGAGCCGGCCGAGGTCTGGGAGGAACGCATCAAGCTGCTCAAGCCCTATCAGGTGAACAAGGCGCTGATGGCCGCGAGCGGTCTGGCCTCGACCAAGTTCATGCATTGCCTGCCGGCCTTCCACAACCGCGAGACCAAGGTCGGCGAGGAGATGTTCGAGAAGTTCGGTATCGCCGAGATGGAAGTGACCGAGGAGGTCTTCGAATCGCCGGCGGGTGTCCAGTTCGAGCAGGCGGAGAACCGCATGCACACGATCAAGGCCGTGCTTGTCGCCACGATCGGACATTAGACCATGCGCATCGTCATCGCGTTGGGCGGGAACGCGCTGCTCCGGCGCGGGGAGCCCATGACCGCCGAGGCGCAACGCGCGAACGTCCGCATCGCCGCCGAGGCCATGGCGCCGATCGCGCGGGACCACGAGCTCGTGGTCTCGCACGGCAACGGCCCGCAGGTCGGGCTCCTGGCCTTGCAGGGCGCGGCCTATAAGCCGGACGAGGCCTATCCGCTCGACGTGCTGGGCGCCGAGACCGAGGGTATGATCGGTTATATGATCGAGCAGGAGCTGGGCAACCTGCTGCCCGTGGAGGTGCCTTTCGCCACGATGCTGACCATGATCGAGGTGGACCTGGAGGACCCGGCGTTCCAGGATCCGACCAAGTTCATCGGCCCCCTCTACGGCAAGGAGGAGGCCGAGCGCCTGGCGCGGGAGAAGGGCTGGTCGATCAAGCCGGACGGGGAGAAGTGGCGCCGCGTGGTGGCTTCGCCGCTGCCTCGGCGCATCTTCGAGATCCGGCCGGTCCGCTGGCTGATCGAGAAGGGCGTCGTCGTGATCTGCGCGGGCGGCGGCGGCATCCCGACCGCCTATGACGACGCGCGCAAGCTGCACGGGGTGGAGGCCGTGATCGACAAGGACCTGGCGAGCGAGCTGCTGGCCCGCGAGGTCGAGGCCGATCTCTTCGTCATGGCGACCGATGCGGACGCGGTCTATCTCGATTGGGGCAAGCCTGAGGCGCGGGCGATCAGGCGCGGCGCGCCGGCCGATCTGCGCGCGCACGACTTTCCGGCCGGCTCCATGGGCCCTAAGGTCGAGGCCGCTTGCCTCTTCGCGGAGCGCACTGGTAAAGCGGCGGCGATCGGCGCGCTGAAGGATCTGCCGGCGATCATCGCCGGGCAGGCCGGCACGACGGTAAGCAGCGCGGCGACTAGGATGGAATTCCACTAGAGCCGAGGCAGTGCGGGGAATCATGAAAGGAGCGGAATGACCGAAGAGAAACCTGACGCCGGCGAACCCCGCGCCGCGGAAAAGAAACGCAAATATGTCGAGCGCATCGCGGCCATAGAGGGGATCCTGCTTCTTTGCCGCTGGCTCCAGCTTCCGCTGCTGGTCGGTCTGGTCCTGGCGCTGATCGTCTTCGAGATCGTGTTCGTGAAGCACCTGCTCAGCATCATCTTCCCCCTGAACACGCTGACACGCGAGTCGGCGATACTCGTGACCCTGGACCTCATCGACATGGTGCTGATCGCAAATCTCGTCGTCATGGTGGTCATCAGCGGTTACGAGACTTTCATCTCGCGTTTGCACTCCCAGGACGAGACCAGCGTCCCCCTGTGGATGCGGCGCTCGACCACCGGTAAGCTCAAGCTTCGGATCGCTACGACCATTCTGCTCATATCGACGATCCATCTGTTGCATCTCTACCTCGACCCCGCGCCGGTCGACGAGGATGAAGCGAAGTTCATGCTGATCGCCCAGCTCGTCTTCATCGTGACGGCGGCGGCCTTCGTGTTCTTCAACTGGTTGGAGCACGGACGCCAGACGAGTGGCGATTCGTAGGGGCGACAGTTCTCGATATGATTCGCTATTCCCGCGTTCTCGAGATCGTCGGCGACATTCTCAAAGTCCAGGTGCCGATGCCGCGCCCGGGTGAACCGCCGGTGGTCCGCTTCAACGATCTCGCGGTGGTGGAGGAGGCGGACGGCCGCCGCTCGCTCGCCCAGGTCATCAACGTCAACCGCGACCGGGTCGCGCTGCAGGTCTTCAACGGCACCAAGGGGCTCTCGACCACGGCCACGGTGCGTTTCCTCGGTCATCCCATGCGGGTGACCTATTCGGAGAACATCCTAGGCCGGGTCTTTCGCGGTGCCGGCGATCCGATCGACCGCGGCCCCGACCTGGCGCTGGACACCAAGGTCGAGATCGGCGGACCGTCGGTCAATCCAGCCGAGCGGGTCCTGGCCTCGAAGATGATCCGCACCGACGTGCCCATGGTCGACGTCTTCAACTCCCTGGTCGAGAGCCAGAAGATCCCGATCTTCTCGGTCGCGGGCGAACCCTATAATCAGTTCCTGGCGCGCGTCGGCATTCAGGCCGACGCCGAGATCGTGGTCTTCGGCGGCATGGGCCTGATCTTCGACGACTATCACTTCTTCCGGAAGGCCTTCGAGGACGCGGGCGTCTTCGCGCGCACCGTCATGTTCGTCAACCTGGCCTCGGACCCGATCGTCGAGCGGCTGCTCGTGCCCGACATGGCGCTTGCCGTGGCGGAGCGCTTCGCGGTCGAGGAGCGCAAGCGGGTGCTGGTGCTGCTCACCGACATGACCGCCTTCGCCGACGCGCTCAAGGAGATCGGCATCGCCATGGAGCACGTGCCGTCGAACCGCGGCTACATGGGCGATCTCTATTCCCAGCTCGCCCGGCGCTACGAGAAGGCCTGCGACTACGCTGGCGGCGGCTCGGTGACCATCATCTCGGTCACCACCATGCCCGGCGACGACGTCACCCACCCGGTGCCCGACAACACCGGCTATATCACCGAGGGTCAGTTCTACCTGCACGACGGCATGATCGATCCCTTCGGCTCGCTCTCGCGCCTCAAGCAGCATGTCATCGGCAAGGTGACGCGCGAGGATCATTCCCAGATCATGAACACCATGATCCGCTTCTACTCGGGCGCGCGCGACGCCGCCCAGAAGCAGGCCATGGCCTTCGAGCTGTCCGATTTCGACCGGCAACTGCTGAAGTTCGGCGCGCTGTTCCGCGAGCGCTTCATGGATATCGAGGTCGCCATGCCGCTGGAGGCCGCCCTCGATCTCGCCTGGCAGACCCTTGCCGAGTGCTTCGAAGCGGAGCAGTTGCTGATGAAGCAGGAGCTGGTGGACAAGTACTTCCCGAGGCGACCCGAGGCCGCTGGAGAGCGCGCGAATGGCGCGGCTGCAGCTCAGTAAGTCGGCGCTGAACCGCGAGGAGCGGCAGCTCGCCACCTTCGAGCGCTTTCTGCCGTCTCTCGACCTCAAGCGCCGGCAGCTTCTCGCGGAGCGCGGCAAGGCGCGGGAACGGCTGGCGGCCACGCGCGAGGAGATCGAGGCGCTGCGCCGCGACGTCGTCGAGGCGATCCCCATGCTGGCCAACCGCGATGTCGATCTGACCGGCTTGGCCCGGATCGCCGAGGTCGGCGTCGGCACCGAGAACGTCCTGGGCGCCCGCCTGCCGACCCTGGATGCGGTCCGGGTCGAAATCCATCCCTACGCCTTCATGGCCAAGCCGCAGTGGGTCGACCGCGTGGCCGCGGACCTCGAGTGCATGGTCGCGCTGCGCCTGCGCCTTCAGGTCGAGGCGCGGCGCCTCGCCTTGCTGGAAGTGGCGGTCAAGAAGATCACCCAGCGCGTCAACCTGTTCGACAAGGTGCTGATCCCGCGGGCGCGCGGCAACATCAAGAAGATCGAGGTCTTCCTCGCCGACGCCGAGCGGGCCGGCGTGGTGCGCTCGAAACTCGCCAAGCGCAAGCACGCGCTGCAGGCGCCGCCATGAGCATCGTCGCGCTCAAGAAGGTCACGCTCTGCGGTCTCCTGCGCGAGAAGGCCGACATCCTGGGTGGGCTTCAGGATCTCGGCTGCCTGCACCTCGTGCCCCTGCGTCCGGCGCCGGCAGAGCCCGAGAAGGCGGCCTCGCCGCACGCCGAGGCGGCGACGAAGGCGCTGCGCTTCCTGACCGACATGCCGGACAAGCGCAAGCAGGTGCGCCGCGAGGCCGGCTTCGACTTGGACCGGGTCGTGACGGACACGCTCACCGTGCAGCAGCGCCTGCGCGACGCCGAGGACCGCCGGGACTTCCTCGAGCACCGCATCGGCCAGGTCGAGCCCTGGGGCGATCTGGTCTTTCCGCCCGAGGCCGCGCTCGCCGGCTTGCGCCTCTGGTTCTACGTGCTGCCTGCGGGCAAGACCAAGGCGCTCGACGAGATCGACCTGCCCTGGCAGATCGTGCACCGGAACCCGCGGCGCGCCTACGTGGTGGTGATCGCCGAGGCGGAGCCGCCCGTCGATCTCCTGCCCGTGCCGCGCACCCACACCGGGGCCCTGCCGCTCAACGAGCTCAAGCAGCAGCTCGAGGACACCGAGATCGAGATCGAGGCGCTGGTCGCCGAGCGCCAGGCGCTGACGCGCTTCATCTATCTGCTGAGCCTCAACCTCGCGCGCGCCGACGACCGGGCCGCCCGCGCCCATGCCGCCGAGCTGACCCGGGATGCGCATGGCGTCTGCGCCCTCCAGGGCTGGGCGCCGGCCGAGGCGGTCGCCGCCGTCGAGCGCTTCGCCGAGGACCAGGGCTTGGCCCTGCTGGTCGAGGCGCCGGGCGAGGGCGACGCGCCGCCCACGCTCCTGGCGGCGCCCGCCGGCATGGCGGCCGGCGCCGACCTGGCGCTGTTCTATCAGACCCCGGGCTACCGGACCTGGGACCCTTCGCTGATCCTGTTCTGCTCCTTCTCGCTGTTCTTCGCCATGATCCTCTCCGATGCCGGCTACGCGCTGGTCCTGTCCGCGCTGTTGGGGATCTATTGGCGCAGGCTGGGCGAGGGCGCGACCGGCCGGCGGTTCCGCGTGCTGGGCGCCTGCCTCTGCGGCAGCGCGCTGGTCTGGGGCGTGCTCTCGGGCGGCTACTTCGGGCTGTCGCCGGCACCCGGCTCCGCGCTCGCGGCGCTGAAGCTGATCGATCTCAACGACTTCCATACGATGATGCGGCTGTCGATCGTCATCGGCGCCCTGCACATCATGCTCGCCAACGGCGTCGTGGCCGCGCTCAATTGGCGGCGGCGCGATGTCGCGGTCCCGAAGCTCGGCTGGATCGGCGCGATCCTGGGCGGGCTTCTGCTGTGGCTGTCGGGCGCGAGCGGCTTCCTCGGCATGCCGGGCGTCGTGCTCCTGGCGGCCGGTCTGACGGCCGTCTTCGGCTTCAGCAGCGCGCGGCCGGCCGGCACGGCGAAGGACGTCCTGTTCCGCGTGCTGGACGGGCTGCTCGCCCTCAGCAACGTGACCAAGGCCTTCGGCGATGTGCTCAGCTACATGCGGCTCTTCGCCCTGGGCCTGGCCAGCGCGTCGCTCGCCCTGACCTTCAACCAGCTCGCGGGACAGGTGCAGGCGGCGGTGCCGGGCCTCGGCCTGTTCATCGGCATCCTGATCCTGCTCCTGGGCCATGCGCTCAACCTGGCGCTTTCGATCATGAGCGGCGTGGTGCATGGCCTGCGCCTGAACTACATCGAATTCTACAACTGGGGCCTGTCGGAGGAAGGCTATCCCTTCAAGGCCTTCGCCCGAAAGGAGGTGCAACCATGAACGAGTTCGTCGTCGCCCTGGGCTGGGCCGGCATGTACGGCGCCATGGCGCTGGGCGCGGTCGGCAGCATCATCGGTTGCGCGATCGCCGGCCAGGCGGCCATCGGTGCGATGCTGGAGACCGAGGGTGGTTACGGCCGCTACATCGGCATCTCCGCCATGCCCTCCTCGCAGATCATCTACGGCATCGTGGTCATGTTCACGCTCAACCGCGAGGTCACGGCCGAGAACGGCGGTGGCCTGTTCGGCGTCGGCCTGCTGGCCGGCATCGCCCTGATGTTCAGCGCGATCCGGCAGGGCCAGTGCTGCGCCTCGGCGATCAACGCGGCCAAGGAGAAGCCGGAGATCTTCGGCCTCTCCCTGGCCCCGGCCGCGATCGTCGAGGGCTTCGCCGTCTTCGCCTTCATCTTCGCCCTGGTGGTGAGCGCCGGCATTCCGGGAGGGGCGGGATGAGCGACCAGCACAAGCCGGAGGTCGTTTCCTCGGGCGTCGATGCGCTGATCGCGCGGCTGCGCGACGAGGGCGTCACCGAGGGCAAGGAGACGGCCGCGCGGCTGATCGCGGAAGCCGAAGAGAAGGCGCGCTCGATCGTCGAGGCGGCCGAGGCCGAGGCCAGGCACCACCTGGAAGCGGCGCAGAAGGAGGCCGAGTCCCTGAAGCAGGCGGGCGAGGATGCCCTCAAGGTCGCGATGCGCGACATGGTCCTGGATCTGAAGGCCGGCCTGATGCGGCGCTTCTCCGACGACGTGCGGCGCCTGGTGCGCGAGCAGGTGCTCGACAAGGCCTTTCTGCAACGCTTGATCCTGGAGGTCGTCGGGCGCGTGGGCGACGGCGTCGAGATCCCCGAGGACGAGGCGGTCGAGGTCATTCTGCCGCGCGAGGTGATCGGGCTGGAGGACCTGCGTCGCCGGCCCGAGGAGCTGAGCCACGGCGAGCTCTCGAGCTTCATCTTCGGAATCGAAGGCAAGCTGCTGCGCGACGGCGTCAGCTTCGCGGCCGTGGATCGGCCGGGCGGCGGCCTTCACATTCGGCTGGTCGACAAGGACATCGACATCGACCTGTCGGACGAGGCTATCGCCGGACTGCTGCTGGAGCATCTCCAGCCGCGTTTCCGCGCGATCATGGAGGGCGTGGTCAAGTGATCCGCGCGAGCGACGCCCGGCGGCCGGCGCGATGAGCGACCCCTACGCCTACACCATGCTGATCGCCAGCCTGCCGCGGCATAGCGCCCTCTTCGCGGCCACGCGGACGCCGATCAACCGTGTGAAGCTCGAGCGCCGGCTGCGCGTGCTGGCGCCCGAGGACCGGGCGATCCTGGGCCGGGTCGAGTCGGTCATGCAATGGCGGCACCTGTCCATGTCCCTCGACGACGCCGGCTTCCTGGCCCAAGTCCGCACGGCCTTGCAGCAAATCGAGAACGAGACGCTGAGGCTGGTCATTCGCGACCGCCTGGAGATCCGCACCTGCGTCGCCGCGTTGCGGCGCCGGCAGCGCGGCGAGACCGCGGCGCCCCGAGGCGCCTGGGGCTTCGGGCGCTGGCTGGGCCACATGGCGCGGAACTGGAACGAGCCGGCGTTCCGGCTCGAAGGCGTTTTCCCTTGGCTGCGCGAGGCCGAGCGCCTGATGCGCGCCCGCGAGACGATTCAGCTCGAGCGTCTGATCCTGCAGCAGGTCTGGACCAACCTCGCCCGACACGGCAGCGGCCACGAGTTCGATTTCGAGGCGGTCGTCATCTACGTCCTGCGCTGGAACGTCATCGAGCGCTGGACGAAGTACGACGGCGCGGCCGCCGTCGCGCGTTTCGACGCGCTGGTCGAGGCCGCGCTCGGCGCGCACGCCGAGATGTTTGCCGAGGGAGCCGGGTGATGGCGCAAAGAGAGCAGGCGCGGCTTCGGGTCGTCGCGGTGCAGGACGACATCGTCACCATCGAGGCGCCCGAAGACGCCGACGGCCAGACGGCGCGGCTGATCAAGAACGAGGTGGTCTACATCTGCCCGACCCGGCTCAGCGAGCGCGGCGATCAGGAGCGCCTGAAGGCCGAGACGCTCAGGGTGCGCGGCCGCACGGCCGATGCTCAGGTCTACGAGAGCACGGCCGGCGTCGGCGTCGGCGATCCGGTCGAGCAAAGCGGCGAAATGCTCTCGATCACGCTGGGGCCGGGCCTGCTGGGCCAGGTCTTCGACGGCCTGCAGAACCCCTTGGAGAAGCTCGCCGGCAGCTACGGCGTCTTCCTGCCGCGCGGCGTCGAGCTACCGGCCCTCGACGCCAAGCAGAAGTGGTCCTTTACCCCGATCGTCAAGATCGGCGCCCGGGTGAGGGCCGGCGACTGCCTCGGCCACGTGCCGGAGGGGCGCTATCAGCACAAGATCATGGTTCCCTTCGACTGGCTCGGCGACTGGGAGGTCTCCTGGATTCAGGCCGGCAGCTTCACCATCGAGGACAGCGTCGCGCGCCTGCGCGACGCCGCCGGCGCGGAGCGGGTGGTTGCCCTGGCCCAGCGCTGGCCGGTCCGGCGCGCTTTGGACAGCGACCTGCAAAGCAAAGGCGCGGTCGAGCGGCTCTACCCCGACGAGCCGCTGGTCACCACGATCCGCCTGATCGACACCTTCTTTCCCATCGCGCGCGGCGGCACCGGCTGCATCCCCGGCCCCTTCGGTGCCGGCAAGACCGTGCTGCAAGGCCTGATCGCGCGCTATTCCGCCGTCGACATCGTGATCATCGTGGCCTGCGGCGAGCGCGCCGGCGAGGTGGTCGAGACCATCACCGAGTTCCCCAAGATGGTCGATCCAACGAGCGGCGGCTCGCTGATGGACCGCACGATGATCGTCTGCAACACCTCCTCCATGCCGGTGGCGGCGCGCGAGGCCTCGATCTACACCGGCATCACGCTCGGCGAGTACTACCGGCAGATGGGCTACGACGTGCTGCTGATCGCCGACTCGACTTCGCGCTGGGCCCAGGCCATGCGCGAGACCTCCGGGCGCCTGGAAGAGATCCCGGGCGAGGAGGCCTTCCCCGCCTATCTGGATTCCGCGATCAAGAGCGTCTACGAGCGTGCGGGCCTGATCCGCAGCGCCGACGGCGCGGTCGGCAGCCTGACCATGATCGGCACCGTCTCACCGGCCGGCGGCAACTTCGAGGAGCCGGTGACGCAATCCACCCTCGCCACGGTCAAGACCTTCCTCGGGCTCTCGGCCGAGCGCGCCTACAAGCGTTTCTATCCCTCGGTCGATCCCCTGCTGTCCTGGTCGCGCTACGCGACCCAGCTCGGCGCCTGGTACGAGGAGAAGATGGAGCCGGGCTGGACGCGGCGCGTGGGCGAGATGCAGGCTCTGCTCGAAAAGGGCGAGGCGGTCTTGCAGATGATGCAGGTCACCGGCGAGGAAGGCGTCACGCTCGAGGATTTCGTGACCCATCAGAAGGCGCTGTTCGTCGACATGGTCTATCTCCAGCAAGACGCCTTCGACGAGGTCGACGTCTCGGCTTCGCTCGAGCGGCAGACGCTCTCCTTCGCCAAGATCTACAGCCTGGTGACCCATGACTACGCCTTCGCCGACAAGGAGGACGCGCGCGACTATTTCACGCGCCTGACGGGCCTCTACAAGAACTTCAACTACACGCGCGAAGACTCGCCTGACTTTCAGGCGCTGCTGAAGCAGATCGACGCGCTGGCCCACGCCAAGTTGGCGACCGCCGCCGTCACAAGCTGATCCGGGAGTCGCCCACCACGACGAGGCGCTCGAGCAGCAGCACGGCGCCATAGAGCAGCATGCCGACGAAGGTGATCAGCAGCACGGCCATGAACATGGCCGCCGTGTCCAGCGTGACCTGGACCTGGAGCATGAGATAGCCGAGGCCCTCCTCGGAGGCGATGAACTCGCCGACGATGGCGCCGGCGACCGCCAATACGACGGCGACCTTCATGCCCGAGAAGATGTAGGGCAGGGCGCCGGGGAGCTGGATCTTGGTGAAGATCTGCCAGCGCGAGGCGCGCAGCGAGCGCACCAGGTCGATCAGGTCCGGCTCGACCTCGCGCAGGCCGCGCGCGGTGGTCAGCAGCACCGGCAGGAAGCAGATCGAAAAGGCGATCAGCACGTTGGGCAGGAAGCCGTAGGAGAACCAGACGATGAGGATCGGCCCGAGGGCGACCTTGGGGATCATGTTGGTGCTGACGATGAGCGGCATGAAGGCGGCATTGAGGACGCGCGACCAGGAGAACAGGAGCGCCAGGCCGACGCCGACGACGACGGCCAACAGATAGCCGAAAAAGACCTCGCCGCCGGTGATCAGCGTGTTGTGCAGCCAGTCGTACTCGTCCCAGAGCGACTGCAGGGTGGCGAGCGGTGTCGGCATGACGAAGCTCGGCACCTCGCCCCAGACCACCCAGAGATGCCAAGCGAGGATCACCAGCAGATGCACCAGAATCCCGACGCCCCAGCGGCGTGTCCATGTCGCGAGTCTCTCCAGCATCGTCCTTGCCTCTTGTTGCCCTACGCTTGCTTGCGTCGGATACTCGGTCCCGTCCTTCGAACCGCCAGCCAGGAGACTAGGCCATGACCGCTGCGAACCCCAGGATCAAGACCACGGTCGTGGGCTCCTACCCGGTCCCGGACTGGCTGGTGGCGAGCCCCTCGGAGCAGGCCCTGGTCGATGCAACCCGGGTGGTGCTCAACACCCAGGAGCAGGCCGGCATCGACGTCGTCTGCGACGGCGAGCTCTATCGCTTCGACATCAACCATCCCGAGACCAACGGCATGATCGAGTACTTCGTGCGGCCGATGGGCGGGGTGCGCACGGCGATCACCTTCGAGGAGGTCATGGCCTTCCGGCA
>JAKSDN010000474.1 GCA_022360075.1 Kiloniellales bacterium
CGAAGAAATCGATTTTGGTCGAACCTTACCAAACCGAGAGAAGCCGCCCGGTTGAGATTCGCACCTCAAAGGATACACCTCCGCCCCAATTCCAAGCAATCCTAAGACTTTACCGAAAAGGTCGCTCCCGGATAGCTCAGAACAAGCGCGTCACCGGTGGACGCTTACGGTGTTCCAGCTAGTAAACTCCCTGTTCCTGTTTTGGAGTTCCCTGTTCTGTCCAGAGAGTTCCCTGTTCCTTTGCGCCGGGAGTTCGGCCAAAGAAACCCAATTAGATCAGGCCGCTAATCCGCGTACTACGGTCTGACTCGGCGGCAGATCGCGAGATTTCCCTGTATCTTCCCTGGATAACAGGGAAATCACGACCAGAGACCAGTTCGCTCCAGACTGCCCGCACCGCCATTCATCGCCGATTGCGCGACGTGACTCCACGCCTCACAAGGGTCCGCTTTGGGGACGGCGCCGTCGCTTCAGGGACAGGGGCTGTGGCCACGTTCAAGGCGCATTTGAGTTTTCATCAGCTCTCGCGCCATCTCCGGCGTTACGACCGATGCCTTTACCAGCGTAGCGCCGGCAAGGTCGTTCATGAGAGCGGTCATGCACCATGCGGTGGCTTCGGCCTCAGCAACCTTAGCGTCACCTCGCTCGGCGAGCCCGCTCATCAGATTCGCGATAAGACGGTGCCAGTCCCGCAGGGCCGCGTTCATGACCTCGGCCAGAAAATCGTCACGGTGCGCCTCGTCCAGGGCGTTCAGCCAAAGCCGCCAGTGCCGCATGTCTTCGCCTTCGACCATCCAGTCTGCGACGCGGTCGAGCGCCTCCAGCATGGGCAAGTCGGCCTCAAGCGCCATTTAGTTCGTCGCTCTCCCGCTCTACAGCCAACCGCACGGCCTCAGCCCGCAGCTCGGCCCAGGACGGGAAGTAGTGATGCAAGATACCCGTTCCGACCCGAAGGGCCTGCATGACATCGCGCGTCGCCGCCAGCGTAGGCCCCTTTTGAAGCACGGACTCTGTCGCGGCTTCGATGGGAGCCTCGATGACGGCCTTCCGCCCCGCCTGGTCGCCTTCGAGGGCGGTGTGCTCGCACGCGTGTGGGCGGCGCTATCGAGGGACGCGCGGCGGGCGCATCCTCTCGGTCACCTCAGCCGAGCGTTTGGCGAAAACGTATCCGCCCCGCGTGAGATGGCCGAAGCGGTCTGGGTCGATCACCCCTGGTCGCGCGGCGGATACAACGAGACAAATCGGACCGGCGGGAACCCCGACGCCGTTGCCCGACTCGCGGCCTGGGGTGGACGCGTCAGATTTGCCGGAGCGGAAGTCGACAATCTGTTCTGGGGCTATGTCGAATGCACATCCACTGCGGCCGCACCGCAATAGCGCGGATAACCGCGAAGGGCTCAACCCGGTCGTAGTGCTATAGCGAGCGAATATCCCGCATTTTCGACTCGCTTTGCCCGCCACGCTTCTGTCTTCGTCGAGGCCCTGTGATCGGCCCTCACCGCCACCCCGGATTGACCGCGAGTTCACCGGCGTTTAGCTGGCTCTCGGCGGAACGAAGTGGTTCCCGGAGACCCCTCGGTCTGGCACCAACAGCTCGACCGCCTCTGGCCGCGTCAGCCTGTTCGGATCCTATCCTGACGTCTCCCGCGTATCGGAGTGTCGATCTATCCTCGCCTCTCAGACCGCCATGGTCACGTTTGCGGCTCGGCGTCCTGGCGGACCGGCCGAGCTATCAAAGCCGCCAGATTGCCTTCGCCGTCGTCCGTTATCGGGCGCCTTGAGCAGCGTCTTCTCAACACCGAGAGCCGTCTTTTTGGTGATCGAATTTTGCCATGCACGTCGTTGTATTTGGCAAGTCTTCGCGCCAACGTTGGACCTTAACGTCTCACGTACCCGATCAACGATGGACCAGATCTTGAGGTTTTGGGGCAAGGCTCGTCCGCCGCCAGAGCGGCCGGATCCCGCGTGGCATCCGTTGGCCTACCACAGCCTGGATGTGGCGGCCGTGGGTCATGTGCTGCTGACCCGACGCGGTGCCTTCGCTGCCCTGGGCGAGCTCCTGGAGACCGACCGCGATCGTGCCGTCGATCTGCTTTGCTTCCTGCTGTCACTGCACGATCTCGGTAAGTTCTCGATGCCGTTTCAGGCCAAGGCGCCGGTTTGCTCCCCCTTCGAAAGGCAATGCAAGATCAGCGATCCGGGGCACGGCCGTGCGGCCTTTTCGTTTTGGCTGGAGGCGGCCGACGAGACACTGCTGTCCCGGCTGTCCGGCGATCCCGTGGCCATCGATCCGCTCGCCGTCGCGGTCTTCGGGCACCATGGTAAGCCGGTGACCGAGCCCAATTTGGAGCCGCGCAGCTTGTTCGGGCCTGAGGGCCTGGCAGCTGCCGCGGGATTCATGCAGGCGATGGCCGATCTTCACCTGGGCGAAGGTTTGGCTTTCGACGTCCGGGAGGCGCAGGCCAAGCGCGCCTCCTTTGCGTTGGCCGGCTTCGCGGTGCTGTGCGATTGGATCGGCTCAAAGCAGACTTGGTTTCCCTACACGGCGCCGGGCCCGACGCTCGCTGAATACTGGCCTCTTGCGCTCGAGCGGGCAGAGCGAGCCGTCGATGAAGCCGGGGTCGTCCCGGCGCGCCCGCGACCGGTGAGCGGCTACGGCGACCTCCTCGGCAAGGCGTCGTTCGCGCCGCGTCCCATGCAGGCCTGGGCCGAGAGCGTCGCTATTTCCGACGGCCCGGCGTTGTTTCTGATCGAGGACGACACGGGCAGCGGCAAGACTGAGGCCGCTCTCATGCTCGCCCATCGGCTCATGGTGGCGGGCCGCGCGCAGGGGCTCTATGTCGCCTTGCCGACGATGGCGACGGCCAATGCCATGTTCGATCGGCTCGAGGAGGCCTACCGCAATCTCTTTCTTGCCACGGAGACGCCGTCGCTGGCCCTGGCGCACAGCGCGAGCGACCTGCATCCGGGCTTCCGCCGCGCCGACCTCAAGGCCGGGGCGCGGGAGCCGGGCTACGACGGATCGTCCGCGTCGGATCAGGTTGAGGATGTCACGGCGACGGCGGCCTGCGCCGACTGGATCGCCGACGACCGCCGCCGCGCCTTTCTGGCCGACGTCGGCGTTGGCACGATCGATCAGGCCTTGCTCGCGATCCTGCCGAGCAAGTTCCAGTCCCTGCGCCTGCTGGGCCTCAGTCAACGCGTGCTGATCCTCGACGAGATCCACGCCTACGACGCCTATATGCAGGAAGAGATCAGAGCCCTGCTGCGCTTCCAGGCCGCACTCGGCGGCAGCGCCGTGCTGCTCTCCGCGACCTTGCCGAACAGTCTACGCGGACGTTTCACCTGCGCCTTTCAATGCGGGCTGGATGAGAGGTCCGCAGGTGAGGCGTCGCGGGAAGGGGTGAAGGCCTATCCGCTGGCCAGCGTCGTCGCCTCCGGTGTCACGGCACAAACGCCGGTGGCGGCGAGCCGTCAGCGCAAAGTGCCGGTTCGCTTCCTTGATTCGCCCGACGCGGCCCTGATGGCGGTCGAGCAGGCCGCCGCGGAAGGTCGGGCCGCGCTTTACATTCGCAATGCCGTCGACGATGCCATCGAGGCGGCGCGGGCGTTCGCAGCGCGCGGTCTCGAGCCGATGCTGTTCCACGCCCGCTTTGCGCTCTGCGATCGTCTCGAGCGGGAGAAGAGGGTGCTCGCAACGTTCGGGCGGGACAGCCAGCCTTCGGTGCGGGCAGGAAAGGTTCTAGTATCAACACAACTTACACAAGAATCTCTGGATATAGATTTCGATTTTATGGCGAGTGACATCGCACCTGTCGATCTTCTGATTCAGAGGGCCGGCCGGCTGTGGCGCCACGAGCGCGCGCGGCCGCCGGGCTCCTGCGAGTTGCTGCTGGTCACGCCGGATCCGGTCGCGAGCGCGGATAAGGAGTGGCCGCGGCGCCTCTTGCGGCGCACGGCTGCGGTCTATGGCAACCACGCCCAGCTCTGGCTGACTGCCAAGGTCCTGAAGGACGCGGGAGCGATCGCCAGTCCGGACGGTCTGCGTCGGCTGGTCGAGGCGGTGTACAGCGAGTCCGCCGACGAGGTGGCGCCGGAGGGCCTGTTGCGTTCTTCGCTCGACGCCGAAGGTCGCGATAGCGGCGATCGCAGCGTCGCGCAACAGAACATACTGAAGCTCGAAGTGGGCTACATCTCGACCGGCGGCTCCTGGGACGAAGACGCCAGCACGCCGACCCGTTTGGAAGAGGATAAGTATGTCACCCTTCGTTTGGCACGTTTGGAAGGAGATCGGATTCGGCCCTGGGCCCCGGCGGCGCCTGATGCCGAGCCCTGGCGCGCCTGGCGTCTCAGCGAATGTCGCGTGCGTAAAAGGTGGATTGCCGGCGAGGCCTCTTGGCCGTCCGACCTAGCCCCACTTGTGGCGGCCGCCAAGGGCGAGTGGAGCCGCTTCGATGGTGACAAGATTCTCGTCGTGCTGACCGAGAGCGGTGAGGGATGGCAGGGCGCGGCGAAGGGCCCAAACGGGGAGCGATGTATCTCCTATGACCTATCACATGGGCTTCAGCTTGACAGGAGCAAGTGAGTTGGCGGTACTTTATGCAATCCATGGTCATCGTCGCTGACCGGGATGAGCCATAGGGTCCGGCGTGCTCCCAATGAAGTGACAAGGAGGTCGAAAGAGAAACCTACTCCTTCGCTCCAGTCGTTATCCAACCCACCTTTTTTGCCCACCGCCTCCCTCAAACACATCCCGGCCGTTTGAGGTTGTCGCCAGAACAACGGTCAGCTCGACCAGTGGGCCGCCAAAAGCTCCACCCATGCCAGCTCAAAGAAACACGACGAAGATCCGCCTTTTCGCCAATCTATGGGTAGTGAAACGGGGGTCATGAAACAAACAGTTTAACTCTCGACCACGTGAGAACAATGATAGAACAAGATAACTCAAGGGACGGCATGCTCGACAACGCTGGCGCCTTCAATCTGATCCGGGAGGCTTGGATTCCCGTGCGGCGGCGCAGCGGTCGGCTGCAGTGGATCGCGCCTTGGCAAATCACCGAGACCATCGACGGCGACGATCCTTTCGTCGCCTTGGCGACGCCGCGTCCGGACTTTTCGGGTGCCATGACCGAGTTCCTGATCGGGCTGGTCACGACGGCCGCGGCGCCGGCGGATGACGCGGCTTGGCGGCAGCTAGGGACGGAGCCGCCCACGCCCGAGAACCTGCGCGCGCGCTTCGAGGCGGTGGCCTCCGCTTTCGTGCTGGACGGCTTGGGACCCCGCTTCCTGCAGGACTTTGACGCCGAGTTCGAAGGTGAGGAACGAAGTGTCGCGGCGCTGCTGATCGATGCGCCCGGCGATAATGCGCTGCGGAAAAACACCGACCATTTCGTCAAGCGGGGCGGCGCGCCGGCGCTGTCCCGGGCCGCCGCCGCGATGGCGCTCTACACGTTGCAGACCTACGCGCCGTCGGGCGGGCAGGGCCACCGCACCTCTTTGCGCGGTGGCGGCCCCCTGACCACGCTCGCCGTGCTCGGCGACCGGCTGTGGGACCGCATCTGGCCCAACGTGGAGACGCAAGAGCAGCTTGCCATGCGTCAGGTCGAAGGACCGCACGAGGGGCCCGGCGACATCTTCCCCTGGATGGCGCCGACCCGCGTTTCGGACAAGTCGGGCCGCGCGACGACCGCGGCCGACGCCCATCCGCTGCAGGCCTACTGGGGCATGCCGCGCCGCATCCGACTGGTCTTCTCGCCCGCCGAGGGCGAGCGCTGTGCGCTGACGAACCGTGAGGACCCGGTCCTGGTCCGTGCCCTGCGCACCCGCAACTTCGGCGTCAATTACGCAGACGGCTGGACCCATCCCTTGAGCCCTCACTACCGCCAGAAGACCGGCGGCCCGCTCTTGCCGGTGCACGGCCAGACCGGCGGCGTGAACTATCGCGACTGGCTCGGCCTGGCCATGAGCGACCCCGAGTCGACCCGCGTGCCGGCGACCTGCGTGCGCCACGTCCAGACTAACCCGCGCCTGCTGCGCCGGCGCCAGCGGCGGCTCTGGGTCTTCGGTTACGACATGGACAACATGAAGGCGCGCGGCTGGATCGAC
>JAKSDN010000646.1 GCA_022360075.1 Kiloniellales bacterium
CGACGGTCTCGAAGGCCTGCGCATCGGCGTGATGGCCAAGGTCGGCGACCATGACGTCCACCCCGAAGTCGCCGCGAGCTTCGAGGCGGTGACGCGGCGGCTCGCGGCGCTCGGCGCCACGCTGGAGGAGGTCGCGTTCGACTTCGTCGCGTTGGAAGAGGCCTTCCTCGTCATCCTGCAATCGGCGCTCGCCGCGCGCTTGGCCGAGCCGGCCGCGGGCCGCCCCGAGGCGGTTAGCCCTTCACTGGCCAAGACGATCGAGTTGGGCAAGGACTGGAGCGCAATCGACCTACAGAAGGCCGGCGCGGCGCGCAGCGACGCCTTCCGCGCCGTACAGATTGCCTTCGAGACCCACGACCTGCTGGTCTCGCCGACCCTGACCGCTCCGCCATTACCGGCCGACCAGGATCCCCACGCCCTGGTCTCTATTGCCGGCGGCCCGGGCCACCGCATCCGCGCCGCCTGGTATCCCTACACCTATCCCTTCAACCTGACCGGCCATCCGGCGCTCAGCCTGCCCTGCGGCCTGACCGAGGCCGGCCTGCCGCTGGGCTTCCAGATCGTTGGGCCCTGGCACGGCGAAGAGCTGATGTTGGATGTGGCCGAGGCGCTGGAGGCGGACCTGCCGACGATTGGTCGGCCGCCGACGTGATCCAAGCTGTATCGAGAACGCCCGATCGTTGCTGGCTCCGTCATTGCGAGCGGAGCAAACCAGGCTACTGCCGGCGCGGCGGCGTCTCTGGATTGCCGCGCCGGCTCACGCCGGCTCGCAATGACGGGCGAAGGATCGGTTTCTTTTAACGAGTCTGCCAGCGTTAGAACAAACTTCCCTGCGCGCTCTCGGCCTTTTCGGCAGCCGGCGCCGATTCTGCCGCCGGGTCGAGCGGCGGACCGGCCGGCTCGAGGCAGCGTGGATCGTCGTTCGCGACCTTGTTGACGTGGGACGAGACCGGGGTCGCCGTCACCGCCTCGGACGGCAGTGGGCGTAGCAGGGCCTTCAAGGCTTCCGGCTCTGCAGTCGGGTCGAGCCAGGCGGCGTGATCGTCGGGCGTAAGGATCACGGGCATGCGCTCATGGACGGCGCTGAGGTAGTCGTTGGCATCGGTCACGATGATCGTGCAGCTCTCGATGCGCTGCTCCGCCGTCTTGTCGCGCCAGGATTCCCACAGCCCGGCGAAGGCGAAGGGCCCGCCGTCGGCGAGCGTGACCCGGAAGGCCTGCTTGGCGTCCTTGGCGCCGCGCCACTCGTAGAATCCGTCGGCCAGGATCAGGCAGCGCCGCTTTTTGAAGGCCTCGCGGAACGCCGGTTTTTCGGCCACGGTCTCGGCGCGCGCGTTGATGGTCTTGTAACCGATCTTGGCATCCTTGGCCCAAAAGGGGATCAGCCCCCAGCGCAGCATGACCAGCGAGCGCTGGGGTTCCTGTGTTCTGTCCTCGTCACCGCCGTCGTCGTCGGGCTTCGCCAATCGTACAGCCGGCACCTCCTGCGTCGGCGCCACGTTGTAGCGCGGCTGGAGGTTCGGCAGCTCCTCAAACAGGAAGAGCTGCCTGAGCGCCTCGACCGGCGAGGTGATGGAGTAGCGTCCGCACATGGGCGCTTAGTCTATCGGATAGAACGCGAGTCGAGCGAGCCGCTGTGGACAGGTGGCAAGGTGCCGATGACGACGGCCTATGCCAAGCTGCGTCGATCTTGACTCACGGCTACCAGCCCCGTCATTGCGAGCGGAGCGAAGCAATCGAGGCAGCCGCCGGAGCGGTAGCGCTGGATTGCCGCGCCGGCTCGCGCCGGCTCGCAATGACGGCCGTAAGGTCGTACGCTTTCGTCTCAGCTCCGCATCAAGTCTCCGCAACCAACCCATCGCCGATGTTATAGGCCTCCTCGAAGCGCTTCAGCCCGTGGGAGCCGCCGTTGACCAGGCGGCGGGCGCCTCTGAGGTTGCCGGCGACCAGCTCGCGCTTGATCGCGACCTCCTTGGCGCCGAGGAAGCTCGCCAGCAGGCGGGCGGCGATCTTCGGGTCGTTGGCCAGGTCCGGGTTCTCGACCAGCTTGTCGCCGAGCCCGATCGCCTGGCCGTGGACCTGGTAGTTGTGGCGGCCGGTGAGCTGGATGAAGCCGCGCCCCTTGAAGGCCGCGCCGTCGGGCTTGCCCCGGTTGCCGAGGTCCTCGCGCTTGTCGTAGAGGTCGAAGGGATGGCCGCCGGGCGAGGTGTTGAACTTCGAGCGGAACTCGCTGATCGGCTGGAAGCTCTCGGTCTCCGCGCGAATGGTCGCCAGCGCCATCAGCACCATGGGCTTGTCGGCGAGCTCGGCCGCCTTCATCTCGCCGAGCACCGCGGGCAGGTGCTTCTCGATATTCTTGACCGGCGTCTGCGGGAACATGCGCGAGACGACCTGGGTCGTCACGCCGGGCACGACCGAGGGCAGCTTGACCTTCTTGCCCTTGGCCAGGCCCAGGGCCTCGCGCGTGCGCGGCCCCACCTTGCCGTCGTCGACCAGCTCCTTGCTGCGTTGGAAATTGATGACGGCCGCCTCGGTGGCCGGGCCGAAATGTCCGTCGATCTCGCCCGGGGAGAAGCCGAGCTCCTCCAAGCGGCTCTGCAGCTTCTTCACCGCCGCACCCGAAGCGTTCAGTTTCAACGTCGCCATGTCTATGCCTCCCCTCAAATGAAGCCTTTCGAATAGCGCGCCAGAATAGCGTTCGTTCCCGTTCCAAGCCGTGAGTCTGCGCACCCTAAACTTGTTCGGCTGCCGGCGTCGCGTTCGGGCCCGAAAACCGAGGCTGGCGCCGAGCGTGCGCCTTGTCGCCGGCAAGGCTTCCCTCTAAGATAAAAGTTCACTTTTTGTTCCTGATGACGGATGCCGTCGTTGCCGCTAGATTTCGTGGTTCGGGCGTTATCTCGCTCAACATATAGCGAATTTACACAGACATTGCCGTCCACAGCTGTGGATGAAGGGGGGCCGTGAATGGATGGGTCTGGGGTTTCCGTCGCGCTCGAGCCAGGCCGTGGTGACGGTTCGGCTGTGGATAAGGCACTGGACAAGGAACCGGCACCACCGGCCGCCTTTTCCGGTCCGCAGACGCAGGCCTATGACGGCGACCTCCTGGGCAACGGCCAGATCCGCGATTCCTTCCAGAACGAGCGCGGCATCCGGGTGCGGCTGGATCGTTCGCGCGATGCCAAGCTGACGGAATTCGGCAAGGCCACGCTCAGCGACCGCTATCTGATGCCGGGCGAGTCCTTCCAGGACCTTTTCGCCCGGGTCGCGGCGCACTTCGCCGACGAC
>JAKSDN010001099.1 GCA_022360075.1 Kiloniellales bacterium
CTCAAGCAGGGAGTGGTCTAGTGGGCCTGTTCAACCGCAGGAAAACGCACCTGGTCGACTCCGACATCCTGGTCATCGGCGGCGGCATGGCCGGCTGCGGCGCCACCTACGAATCCCGCTACTGGGGACGCGACCTCAAGATCGTCTGCGTCGAGAAGGCCAACATCGAGCGCAGCGGTGCCGTTGCGCAGGGCCTCTACGCGATCAACTGCTACATGGGCATGCAGTGGGACGAGAACCAGCCCGAGGACCATGTCCGCTACGCCCGCAACGACCTCATGGGCCTCGTGCGCGAGGACCTCGGCTACGACATCGCCCGGCACGTCGACTCCACGGTCCACAAGTTCGAGGAGTGGGGCCTGCCGATCATGAAGGACCCGGAGACCGGGCGGTACCAGCGCGAGGGCAAATGGCAGATCATGATCCACGGCGAGAGCTATAAGCCGATCGTCGCCGAGGCCGCGCGCAAGGCCGCCACCGAAGTCTACAACCGGATCATGGTGACCCACCTGCTGATGGACCGGAAGAAGTCCAACCGGGTCGCGGGCGCCGTGGGTTTCAACGTCCGGACCGGTGATTTCTACGTCTTCCGCGGCAAGGCCGTGATCGTCTGCGCCGGGGGCGCGTCGCACATCTACAAGCCCCGGGCCGTGGGCGAAGGCATGGGGCGGACCTGGTACGCCCCCTGGAGCAGCGCCTCGGCCTATGCCTTGCCGATCCTCGTCGGCGCCAAGATGACGCAGATGGAAAACCGGATCGTCCTGACCCGCTTCAAGGACGGCTACGGTCCGGTGGGCGCCTACTTCCTGCACCTCAAGACCTACACCGAGAACGTTTACGGCGAGGAGTACGAGTCCACCTGGTACGAGCACACCAAGAATCTGGTCGGGGACTACATCGACCGCCACCCTGTGCCGACCTGCTTGCGCAACCACGCCATTCTGGAAGAGGTCAAGGCCGGCAGAGGTCCCATCCGCATGGTGACGAAGGAGGCCTTCCAGGATCCGCACAAGGAGACCGTGGGCTGGGAGAACTTCCTCGGCATGACCATCGGGCAAGCGGTCGTCTGGGCCTCGCAGAACATCGATCCCAAGCACACCAATCCCGAGCTGACCACCTCCGAGCCTTACGTCATGGGCTCCCACGCCACCTGCTCGGGCGCTTGGGCGAGTGGACCGGCGGACTACGCCCCTTCGGAGTACCAGTGGGGATACAACCGCATGATGACCGTCGACGGGCTCTTCGGCGCCGGCGACACCATCGGCGGCACGGCCCACAAGTTCTCCTCGGGCTCCTTCACGGAGGGTCGGATCGCCGGGAAAGCGGCGGTCAACTACGTGAACGACCTGGGCAGCGAGGAGCCGGAGGTGAGCGAGGCCGAGTACCAAGACCTCGAAAAGGTCGTCTTCCAACCCATGGAGAACTACGAGGTCGGCCGCAACGAGATCGTCGCGGGAACCGTCTCCCCCAGCTACATCCTGCCCCTCCACGGCCTGCAGCGCCTCGAGAAGCTGATGGATGAATATGTCGGCGGGATCGGCGCCCACTACACGACGAACGAGTGGATGCTGAACCGCGCGGTCGAGTTGCTCGGCCTGCTGAAGGAGGATCTGGACTGTCTCGCGGCCGAGGACCTTCACCAGCTTCAACGGGCCTGGGAGCTCCATCACCGGGTCCTGGCCTCGGAGTCGGTGACGCAGCACACCTTGTTTCGGCAAGAAACCCGGTGGCCGGGGTACTACTATCGGGCCGATCATCCGAAGCTGGACGACACCGATTGGCACTGCTTCACCGTATCCCAATACGACCGGGACTCCGGGACCTGGGAACTGGAGAAGGCGCCCGTCTATCACATCGTCGATTAAGCGGAGTCCCTCGAAGACCCCCTTGATGTCATGAAGCGCTCTTGATGTCGAAGCTGGTTCAGCCCCACGGCGGCGGCCCGCTCGCGCCCCTGCTGCTCGACGAGGCGGAGCGCGAAGCGGAGCTCGCTCGGGCGGCCGGGCTGCGGGCCGTGCCCCTGTCCACGCGCGAGAGCTCCGACCTCGTCATGTTGGCGATGGGCGCCTACACGCCGCTTGCCGGCTTCATGGGCCACGACGACTGGCGGCGCGTTTGTCAGGAGATGAA
>JAKSDN010001277.1 GCA_022360075.1 Kiloniellales bacterium
CCCGCACCACGACGAGCCGGCCCGCGAGCTGCCGCACCACAAGCTGCAATGGCTGGAAATCGCGATGGTGCTGGCCTCCGGCCCCAGCGTCCTGCTGCTCGACGAGCCGACCGCCGGCATGTCGCCGGAGGAGACCAAGCAAACCGCGCAGGTGCTGCGGCAATTGAACGGCGACGGCGTGACCATCGTCGTGGTCGAGCACGACATCGCCTTCGTGCGCGAGGTCGCGGAGTCGGTGACGGTCCTGCACCAGGGCAAGGTCTTCGCCGAGGGGACGGTGGCCGAGATCACCGCGCACGAGGACGTGCGCCGCGTCTATCTCGGGCAAGCGTGAGGGGGTCCCGGCGTGCTGCTTTCCGCTTCCGATCTGCGCTCCGGCTACGCCACCGGCGACGTGCTCCAGGACATCGGGGTGTCGGTCGAGCAGGGCGAGGTCGTGGGCGTGCTCGGGCGCAACGGCGTCGGCAAAACGACGCTCATGAAGACGGTGATCGGCCTGCTGCCGGCGCGGGCCGGCCGCATCGAGTTCGGCGGCCAGGATGTCACCGCCCTGAGCGCCGATCAGCGCGCCCGGCTCGGCATCGGCTACGTGCCGCAGGGCCGCGGTATCTTTCCTCACATGACCGTGCGCGACAATCTTCTCATGGGCGGGCTGATCAACAGCGCCAAGGGCGCGCTCGATTTCGAGCTCATCTTCGGCTACTTCCCGTTCCTGCGCGAGCGCCTGCCGCAGCGCGGCGGCACGCTGAGCGGCGGCCAGCAGGCCATGCTCGCCATCGCCCGCGCCCTGATCAACGGCCCCGATCTGCTGCTGCTCGACGAGCCGAGCGACGGCGTGCAGCCCAGCATCGTCCAGGAGATCGGCGGCTTCATCCAAAGCCTCAACCGCGACAAGGGCCTGACGGTCCTGATCGTCGAGCAGAACATCGACCTGATCCAAACCGTCGCCCAGCGGGCCTATGTGCTGGACAAGGGCCGCGTGGTCGCCCGCGTCACGCGCGAGGAGCTGTTGCAGACCGACCGGCTCGCCGAGCACCTGGCGGTCTGACACAGGGCTCCGGAGCCCCGTGCCGAAGGCGGAATGCGAATGAGAGGCTTACGACCGGCGCGCGCTAGGCGACCGGACTGACAGAGGGAGGAAGGCCTAGTCATGGAAATGATCATGCGCAGCTACCCGAACCAATGGGTGGCGGACTCCATCATGTACCAGCGGGGCGAAGGCAAGGGCTCGTCCGGCGTGACCCACAACCTGACCGAAGACGTGCAGGGCACCTATCACTACACGATCGGGCCTTACTCCGAGCCGGTCATGCACATCAAGCCGGGCGACCGCGTGGTCTGCGAGACGCGCGACGCCTTCGAGGGCAAGATCAAGAGCGAGTCGGACATACCCTCGGAGCTCCTGGAGGTGCCCTGGCTCAACCCGCAGTGCGGCCCGATCATGGTCGAGGGCGCGGTCAAAGGCGACGTCCTGGCGGTGCACATCGAGAGCATGGAGCCCCGCGGTCCCCAGCCGCGCGGCACCTGCTGCATGATCAAGGAGTTCGGCGGCCTCACCAGCACCTACTACACGGCGACCCTGAACGAGCCGCTGCCCGAGAAGGTCCGCAAGGTCCGCGTCGACGAGCAGAGCGTCTACTGGAGCGACCGGGTGACGCTGCCCTACAAGCCGCACATCGGCACCCTGAGCTGCTCGCCCGAGATCGACTCGATCAACTCGCTGACCCCGGACAACCACGGCGGCAACATGGACCTGCCGGACATGGGGCCCGGCACGATCACCTATCTGCCGGTGCGCTCGCCCGGAGGGCGCCTGTTCATCGGCGATGCCCACGCCTGCCAGGGCGACGGCGAGGTCTGCGGCGTGGCGGTCGAGTACCCGACCACGACCACGATCACGGTCGACGTGATCAAGGGCTGGCCGATCGAATGGCCGCGCCTGGAGGCCGACGACTTCATCATGACCATCGGCTCGACAAGGCCGCTCGAGGACGCCGCCCGGATCGCCTATCGCGAGCTGGTGCGCTGGATGGTCGCCGACTACGGCTACGACCAGTGGGACGCCTACATGATGCTGAGCCAGTGCGGCAAGGTGCGCTTGGGCAACTTCGTCGATCCGAAGTACACGATCGGCGCGGCGGTGCCGAAGGTGTACCTGTCCTGAGGATTGCGGCTGTCGCGTGGTGCTGGCTGCGGGTTAATACCGAGCTGCGTTGAGTCGAACTTATACCTCAAGCGTCATTGCGAGCCGGCTTGAGCCGGCCCCTCGGCGCCACTGGGCAATCCGGAGCCACCGCGCGGCTGGCAGCCGGATGGATTGCTTCGCTTCGCTCGCACTGACGAAACTCAACGTCATTAGTCTCGAACCACCAACCAGTGAAATGTCATTGCCGGGCGGGCGAAGCCCGAGCGCTTCGCGCTCCCGGCAATCCATCGGGGTCCGAGTCCGGGACTTCGATGGACCCTCGGGTCAAGCCCGAGGGTGACACGGTAGAGACACAAGGGGCACGAAGGGGCGTCTCGAAGCACGCACGTCACCTCCGCAGGCGCCAGGCAGCAGGCGCGCTCGCCTCAATCCGCCTCCCGCCCCAGGCTCGCCATCAGCTCGCGCCACTCGCGCTTCGAGAGATCGGAGTCTTCCTGGCTGACCGCCTCGCCGGCGAGCAGGCGCTTGACCACGGCGAGCGCCCGGGCCGAGAGCTGCACGCCGCCGACCATGTGGTTCTCGAAGGCCTCGCAGACGATCGGCACCCAGCGCCGGACAGTCTCCAGCAGGGCCTCCGCGTAGACCCGGATCTCGTACTGGGCATGCGGGTCGGCGCGCAGGGCGACGAAGTGCAGCAGGTTGTGCAGATCGATCTTCCAGTACCACTGGGTATAGATGTTGAGCGGCAGGTTCATGCGGGCGAGCTCGCGGGCCAGGCCGTCGCGCCCCTCGTCGATCACGCTGCCGTCGGCGCGCTCGTTGAGCATCTCCTCGTAGTGCTCGTAGCAGCGCGCCGAGTCGGCCTTGAGGATCTCCAGCACCCGGGCCGCCTCCTCGCCCTCGAGCACGGTGCCGCGACCTTGCCGGTTCGAGGCGGCCTGGGCGGCCAGGTTTTCCGG
>JAKSDN010001314.1 GCA_022360075.1 Kiloniellales bacterium
CCCAACCTCACGCTCGATCGGGTGATCGCAGCCTACGAGGAACAGGTCAGCGCGGTCGAAGCCGCCGGCGGTCGCATCATCCTCATGGCGAGCCGGGCGCTCGCCGCCTGCGCCAAAGGGCCCGACGACTATGCTCAAGTCTACGGACGCATCCTGGAGCAGGTGCGCGAGCCGGTAATCATCCACTGGCTGGGCGAGATGTTCGACCCGGCCTTGGAGGGCTATTGGGGCAGTGGTGACCATTGGCAGGCCATGGAGACCTGCCTGGAAATCCTCGAAGCGCACAGCGCGAAGATCGACGGCATCAAGATCTCCCTGCTGAGCAAGGAGAAGGAGATCGCCATGCGCCGGCGCCTGCCCGAGGGTCTTCGCATGTACACGGGCGACGACTTCAACTACGCGGAGCTGATCGCCGGCGACGGGTCCGGCTACTCCGACGCGCTGCTCGGCATCTTCGATCCCATCGCGCCGGCCGCCTCGGCCGCGTTGGCGGCGCTCAGCCGCGGCAGCCTGAACGAATTCCACGACATCCTCGCGCCGACCGTGGCGCTCAGCCGCCACGTCTTCAAGGCGCCGACCCGCTTCTACAAGACGGGCATCGTGTTCATGGCCTATCTGAACGGCCATCAGGACCACTTCGTCATGGTCGGCGGCCAGCAAAGCGCACGCTCTCTGCCGCATCTGGCCGGGCTGTTTCGCCTGGCCGACGCGGCCGGACTGCTGCGCGATCCGGATCTCGCGAGCGCGCGCATGCGCGACGTGCTGCGCGTGCACGGCGTGACCTGAAACCGGAACGCAGAACAGAAGAAGACGACCAACCTAGCTGAGGGAGGACATCATGAAACACATCGTCACAGCCACGCTGGGTGCCTTCGCCCTGCTCGCGGGACCGGCCATGGCCGGCGAGATGAACTGGAAGCCGGAAAAGCCGATCACCATCATCGTGCCCTGGGGTGCCGGCGGCGCGACCGACCAGGTCACCCGCGTCACCGCCGGCGATCTCGAGGAAGCGCTCGGCCAGAAGGTCGTAGTGGTCAATCAGCCCGGCGCCTCGGGCTCGATCGGCAAGCGCAATGCCTGGGAGGCACCGCGCGACGGCTACACCTGGGCGGCCGGCGCGCCCAAGCAGCTCGGCACCTACAAGCTGCTCGGCCTGCTCGACACCTGGATCGAGGATTGGGAGCTCTACCTGACCGTCACCAACATCCCGGTCGTGAGCGTCAATCCCGACACGCCCTACCAGGACATGGGCGCCCTGCTGGCGGCCATGAAGAGCGGAACCGTCTCGGTCGCCACGGCCGGCGCCGGTTCCTCCGGCCACGCCGCCATGGAAGGCATCAAGGGGGCGACTGGCGTCGATTACAAGCACGTCACCTACGACGGCGGCAACCCGGCCGTGATCGCCACGGTCGCGGGCGAGACCGAGGTGACCACGCAGCTCGCCTCCGAGCAGGCCGAGATGATCCGCGGCGGCCGGCTGCGCCCGCTCGCGGTGGTCGGGGGCCAGCCGCTGGAAATCGAAGGCTTCGGCACCGTCCCGCCGATCACCGACTTTACCGACGGCGACATCCCCGTGCTCAGCACCGGCTTCGGCATCTTCCTGCCCAAGGCCGACACGCCGTCCGAGGTGATCGAGACCTTCAACACGATCTGGGACGACAAGATCGCCAACAGCGAGGCGCTGAAGGCTTACGCGCACGCCCGCGGCGCGCTCTTCACCCCGCTGCGCGGCGATGCCGCCCTCAAGGCCGTCTGGCCGGAGGTCCAGGCCGACGCCTGGAGCTTCCATTCGGCGGGTCAGACCAAGATGTCGCCGGAGGAGCTGAACATTCCGAAGCCGTGAGGGTGAACGCGGAGACCCTTGCCGATAGACTTGGAGCCGCGGAGACGCCCCCTCACCTTGCCTCTCCCCCCTGTGGGGGGAGAGGGATGCGTAGGCTTGGCGAGGCCATTGGCCGAACCCTAGCCGGAGCTGGGTGAGGGGGGTGTCGCCTGAAGGTTACTAACGATCGTCCCCCATGGTCCGAGCCGACTTCCTGTTCTCGATCGTCCTGACCCTGCTCGGGCTCGGCATCGTGCTCGAGTCCTGGCGCATGCCGCGGCTGGAGAACCTCGGCGTCAATCCCTACAGCGTGCCGGGCTTGACGCCCGGCCTGCTCGGTCTGGTGCTCCTGCTGCTCGCCGTGACGCTGTTGGTTCGCTCGATCCGCGCCGGCGGCTGGCGGCTGGCCGTCGGCGATTCCGACGAGTCCAAGGCGAGCGCGCAGGAGAGCCTCGGCCGCCTGGCGCTGGCCCTGTTCCTGACCGCCGGCTACGGCGCCGGGCTGGTCGGTCGGCTGCCGTTCTGGCTGGCGACTTTCCTCTTCGTGCTGCTATTCGTCGCGCTCTTCACCTGGCGACCCGGGCTCACGGCCGGCGCCTGGGCGAAGCTGGTCGCCTGGGCCACGCTACAAGCGGCCATCGTCGCCGCCGTGGTGACGGCGGTCTTCCAATATCTCTTCCTCGTGCAGCTTCCGTGAGCGCGCGGGCTGCCCGAGGGTCTCGGCCACTTCCTCGACGCGCTGATCGCCTTTGCCGCGCCCGGCCCACTGTTCAACGTGCTCTGGGCAACGCTGCTGGGGATCAGCGTCGGCATGCTGCCGGGACTGACCGCGACGCTCGGCGTGGCACTGCTGACCACGCTTACTTTCCGCATGGAGGCGGGCGACGCGATCCTGATCCTGATCTGCATGTACGTCGGCGCGATCTTCGGCGGCAGCCGCAGCGCGATCCTGCTGAACATCCCCGGCACGCCGGC
>JAKSDN010000873.1 GCA_022360075.1 Kiloniellales bacterium
GGAGATGGCGCGGCGCGCGGTCAAGCTCGCCTTGCCGATCGTTGCCCTGATCGCGCTCGCCTATGGTCTGTTCGGCCAACACGTGCCCGGCGAGTTCGGCCATCCGGGCATCCCGCTCGGCTCCTTCCTCGGCACGCTGGTGATCACCGAAGGCGGCATCTGGGGCCAGCTCACCGGGGTCTCGGTCAACGTGGTGGCGATCTTCGTGATCCTGGGCGCCTTCGTCTCGGCCGGCGAGGGTGGCAGCGGTTTCATGGCGCTGGCCACGCGACTCGCCGGGCGCCTGCGCGCCGGCGCCGCCAAGGTCTCCGTGCTCTCCTCGGCGCTGTTCGGCTCGATCTCCGGCTCCGCCTCGGCGAACGTCGCCTCCACTGGCGCGATCACGATCCCGGCCATGCGGCGCCTCGGCTATCCGCTGCCCTTCGCCGCGGCGGTCGAGGCGGTCGCCTCCTCGGGCGGCCAGATCATGCCGCCGCTGATGGGCGCGGGCGTCTTCATCATGGTCGAGCTGCTGCGCACGCCCTACACCGAGATCATGGCCGCGGCGATCCTGCCGGCTCTGCTGTTCTTCTGGGCTGCCTGGGCCGGGGTCGACCGCTTCGCCCGGCGCTACGGCCTGGTCGGCCTGGACCGTGCCGAGCTGCCCACCAACGACACGCTGCTGCGCACGGTGCCCTTCTTCCTGGTACCCTTCGGCTTGCTCCTGATCATGCTCTTCGCGACCGGCTACACGCCGCAGTTCGCCGCCGCCTGCGCCACCTTCGCCGCCGCCGCCCTGCTGGTCACCGACCGCGACGGCAAGCTCGGCCTCACGGCCTGGGGCCGGCGCCTGCTCACCGCCTGCCATGAAGCAGCGCGCCAGATCGCGACCATCGCCTCGATCATCATTTGTGCGGGGATCGTGATCGGCGTCCTGCACATGACCGGGCTCGGGGTCAAGGTGACCTCGGTGATCGTCGGACTGTCCGGCGGCAGCCTCTGGGTCGCGCTGGCGCTCACGGCGCTCGCCTGCCTGATCCTCGGCATGGAGGTGCCGACCACGGCGGCCTACGTGATCTGCGTGTCGGTGGCGGGGCCGGCGCTGCAGGAGCTTGGCCTGCCGGCGCTGCATGCCCATCTCTTCGTGTTCTGGTACGCCCTGCTCTCGACCATCACGCCACCGGTCTGCGGCACGGTGTTCATCGCCGCCGGCATGGCGCAGACGCCCTGGGTGCCGGTGGCGGGCCAAGCCATGCGCCTGGGGCTCGGGCTCTACCTCGTGCCGCCGGCCTTCGTCGCCAACCCGGCGTTGATCCACCCCGAGATCTCGCTGCCGCTCGCGTTGTTGGCGCTCGCCAAGATCGGCCTCGGCCTCTGGCTGGTCAGCCTCGCCCTGATCGGTGGCGGAACGCGACGCTGGCTCGGCCTGACGATGCTGCCCCTGGGCCTGGCGGTGATCTTCGGCTACGGCTTGGGGTAGCGCGTTTATTCCGCCGCCGCCCGACTCGTCCCGATGCCACTCAAAGGCTCGGCCTCCTCGGCGAAGAGCTCGACCAGGGCGGTCATCACGCGGCGTACTTGCGGCACCCGGCGCAGGTCCGGGTGGACCAGCAGATAGAGGTCGGGCGTGGCCTGCGCGAGCGGCGGGCCGAGCCGCACCAGATCATCGGCGCCGTCGCCGGCGAAACAGGGCAGGATGCCCAGGCCGGCACCGTGGCGCACGGCCTGCATCATGGCCATGCCGTTGTTGGTGCGGAAATGGGTCGGGCGTCCGTTGAGACGCTGGTTCAGCCAAGCCGCACCCGGCATGTATTGATGCTCTTCATCCCAGGCGGTCCAGTCGTGCGTCCCGAAGAGATCGGCGTCACCCGCCGGGCGGGTCGCGAGATAGCGCTTCGAGCCATAGACCGCATGCGCCATGACGCCGAGCTTGCGGCCGATCAGCGCGCCGTAGTCGGGCACGCAATAGCGGATCAAGAGGTCCGCTTCGCGCCGCGAAAGGTTGGCCGAGATGTGCGAGATCACGATCTCGAACTCGATCGCGGGCGCCTTGGCACGCAGGCCATCCAGCCGCTCGATCAGGAACTGCGCGGTCACCTCGGCGACCGAGATTCGCACCTCGCCGGTCTCGGCCTGGGCGAAGCCGGCCTGCTCGCGATCGGCGGCCTCCGCGGCCCGCGCCATGTCGCGCGCATGGGGCAGAAGCGCCGTGCCCTGCGCCGTCAGAAGCAGGCCATCGGGCAATCGCTCGAACAGCCGGGCCGCGATGCGCCCCTCGAGGGCGGCGAGCCGCCGGCTGACCGTCGGCTGGCTCACCTTGAGCGCGCGCGCCGCCGCCGAAAGGCTGCCCTGCTCGGCGACCGCCAGAAAGACGCGCAGATCGTCCCAGTTCATCGTCGCACCTCGGGGCGCTCGGCCATCATCATCTTTGAATAGAGCTTATTGTTCCTCGGGCGCCGATCAACAGAATTGAAGGAGCCTAGGCGGA
>JAKSDN010000164.1 GCA_022360075.1 Kiloniellales bacterium
AAGGAGCCGAGGATGCTGCCTAGGCCGCCGATGATGATCATGAAGAGCACCTGGAAGGAGCGGTTGATCTCGAAGGCCAGGGCCTCGACCGAGCTGGTGGAGATGAAGGCCCACATGGCGCCCGAGATGCCGATGTAGAAGGAGCTGATGGCGAAGGCCGAGAGCTTTGTTGTCAGCGGGCGGATGCCGATGATCTCGGCGGCGATGTCCATGTCGCGGATCGCCATCCAGGAACGGCCGATGCGACAGCGCACCATGTTCTTGGCGGCCAGCGCCAGCAGCACGACGAAGGCCAGCAGGAAGAGATATTTGGCCTCCGGCGTCGCTTCGGAGCCGGTGACGAAAAAATCGCCGAAGACCGCGCGCGGCGGCGCGCTGATCACGCCCGAGGCGCTGTAGTTGGTGAACCAGGGAAACTTGTTGAACATCCAGAGCAGGAAGAACTGCGCCGCCAGGGTGGCAACGGCCAGGTAGAAGCCCTTGATGCGCAGGCTCGGGATACCGAACAGGATACCGACAAAGGCCGTGATCACGCCGGAGAAAAGGAAAACCAGGATGATGTTGAGCTCGGGAAAGGCGGTGGCGAGCTTGTAGGCGGCAAAGGCGCCGCAGGCCATGAAGCCGCCGGTGCCGAGCGAGAGCTGGCCCGCGTAGCCGGTCAGGATGTTGAGCCCGATCGCCGCGATCGAGAAGACCAGGAAGGGCACCAGGATCGTGCCGAGCCAGTATTCGTTGGCGACGAAGGGCACAACGAAGAAGGCGACGGCCAGCAGCAGCGCCAGGCCGACGCGATCCTGCGGGATCGGGAAGATCGCCTGATCGGCCGCGTAGCTCGTCTTGAACTGTCCGGCTTCCCGGTAAAGCATGCGTAACGCCTCCTAACGCCTCTCGGGACCTTCCGGGACCAGCCCGCTCCCCCACCCGGCCACCCAACGACAGTATCCTGAGGGTGGCCGGGTGGGGGAGCGGGCTGGTGCGACAGGAGTCATAAAGAGGCCTCCCTTAGATCCGCTCGATGATGCGTTCGCCGAACAGCCCCTGGGGCCTGAACACCAGGAAGACCAGGGCCAGCATGTAGGCGAACCAGTCCTCGATCGCGCCGCCGACCAGCGGGCCGATGAAGACCTCGGCGAGCTTCTCGCCGGCGCCGATGATCAGGCCGCCGATGATCGCCCCGGGAATGGAGGTAAAGCCGCCGAGAATCAGCACCGGCAGGGCCTTGAGCGCGATCAGCGACAGCGTGAACTGCACGCCGAGCTTGGTGCCCCAGATGATGCCGGCCACCAGGCCGACGATGCCGGCGACCGACCAGACGATGGCCCAGATGGTCTGGAGCGGGATGCCGACCGAAAGCGCGGCCTGGTGGTCGTCGGCGACGGCGCGCAAGGCGCGGCCGATCCGGGTCTTCTGGAAGAATATCGCCAGCACCGCCACGAGAATGCCGCCGATCACCCCGGCGACGATATCGAACTGGTTGATCAGGATGTCGCCGAAGAACAAGGGCGCGACGGGCAGGCCGATATCAAGCGGCTTGACCTCGCTGCCCCAGATCGTCTGCCCGAAGCCGTCGAGGAAATAGAAGATTCCGATCGTTGCCATGAAGAGGATGATCGGTTCCTGATTGACCAGGGGCCTCAGCACGACCCGCTCGATCACGATCGCCAGCAGAATCATGATGCCGACCGTCACCGCCAGCGCGACGATGATCGGCAGGCCCTTCTCGATCAGGCCGACGAAGGTGAGCGCCGCGAACAGCACCATCGTGCCCTGGGCGAAGTTGAAGACCCCCGAGGCCTTGAAGATCAGCACGAAGCCGAGCGCGACGAGGGAATACCTGATCCCGGTCAAGAGACCGCCGATCATCACCTCGAAGAAGAAGGGCCAGGAGAAGAACATGCCGGCTAGCCCATTGTAGTTGTTGCTGGGGAACGGAGGTTGTTCAAACCTCTCCTATTGTCATGCTCGGGCTTGACCCGAGTATCCATGGATTTTGCGGGACCACCGGGCCTCACGACACTACGGTCCCGGTCGCGCACCCCGATGGACCCTCGGGTCAAGCCCGAGGGTGACAATGTCGTATTGGGCAAAGTGAGCGGCACGAACCCGCCCGGCGCCTGCCCGCCTGCATGCCGCACCACGCCCATCCCTAGTGACTCACCCCGAGATAGGCGTCGATGACGTCCTGATTGCTGCGCACGTCGTCGGGAACGCCGTCGGCAAGCTTGCGGCCGTAGTCGAGCACCACCACGCGGTCGGAAATGTCCATCACCACGCCCATGTCGTGCTCGATCAGGGCGATGGTCGTGCCGAACTCATCGTTCACGTCGAGGATGAAACGGCACATGTCCTCCTTCTCCTCGACGTTCATGCCGGCCATCGGCTCGTCGAGCAGCAGCAGGTCCGGCTCCATGGCGAGCGCGCGGCCGAGCTCGACGCGCTTTTGCAGGCCGTAGGGCAATCGGCCGACGGGGGTCTTGCGGATGTCCTGGATCTCCAGGAAGTCGATGATCCCCTCGACGAAAGCGCGGTGCTCGAGCTCCTCCTTCTGCGCCGGGCCGATGTAGAGCGCCTGCAGCAGGAAGTTGCGGTGCATCTTGAGCAAGCGCCCGGTCATGATGTTGTCGAGGGTCGACATGCCCTTGAAGAGGGCGATGTTCTGGAAGGTGCGGGCGATGCCGTTCTTGGCCGCCTCGTGCGGGCGCATCTGGTGGCGCGTGCGGCCCTTGTAGGTGATGCTGCCTTCCTGCGGATGATAGAAGCCGTTGATGCAGTTCAGCATCGAACTCTTGCCGGCGCCGTTCGGCCCGATGATCGCCAGGATCTCGCGTTCGTGGATCTCGAAGCTGATGTCCTCGAGCGCCTTCACCCCGCCGAACGACAGGCTGATGTTGTCGACATGCAGCAGGACGTCGCCGATTTGCTTTTGCGGATGGCTCATGCGCGGCGCGGGCTCAGCTCGCCTTCTTGAGCGGCTCGGGTTCCTCCACGGCGACGTCCTCGATGCGCAGGTCCGCGGCGAGCGTACCCTTGCGGCCGTCCTCGAAGGTCACCTCGACCTCGATGTGCGCCTGGCCGGCGTCGGAATAGAGCCCCTCGATCAGCGGCCGATACTTCTCGGCGATGATGCGCCGGCGCACCTTGCGCGTGCGGGTTAGTTCGCCGTCGTCGGCATCGAGTTCCTTGTGCAGGATCAGGAAGCGGCGGATCTGCGAAGAGGCCAGGTGCGGGTCGGCGGCGAGATCGCGGTTCACCTGCTCGACGCTCTCCTTGATCACCGCGTAGACCTCGGGCAGGGCGGCCAGCTCCTGATAGCTGCCGTAGGCGACGCCGCGCCGCTCGGCCCAACTGCCCATGGCCTCGAGATCGATGTTGATGAAAGCCGCGACGTAGGCGCGGTGATCGCCGAAGGCCACCGCCTCCTTGATATTGGGGAAAAACTTCAGCTTGTTCTCGATGAACTTGGGCGCGAAGAGGCCGCCGTCGAGCAGCTTGCCCACGTCTTTGGCGCGGTCGATGATCTTGAGCTGACCGTCATCGCCCAGGAAGCCGGCGTCGCCGGTATGCACCCAGCCGTCGGCCGTCTTGGTCTCGGCCGTGGCCTCGGGGTTCTTGTAGTATTCCTGGAACACGCCCGGGCCCTTGAACAGGATCTCGCCGGCGTCGCTGATCTTGAGCTCGACCTCGGGCGCCGGCGTGCCGACCGTGTCGGGATGGATTTGGCCGTCGGGTTGCATGGTGATGTGCACGCTCGCCTCGGTCGAGCCGTAGAGCTGCTTCAGGTTGATGCCGAGCGCGCGGAAGAAGTCGAAGATGTCCGGGCCGATCGCCTCGCCGGCGGTATAGGCCAGGCGGATGCGCGAGAAGCCGAGCGTGTTCTTGAGCGGCCCGTAGACCAGCAGCTCGCCGAGCCAGTAGAGGAAGCGCTGCTTGAAAGTGACCGGCTCGCCGTTGAGGATCTGCACGCCGCAGTCGCGCGCGACCTTCATGAAGTAGTGGAACATGCGGCGTTTCAGACCACCGGCGTCCTCCATGCGGATCATCACCGTGGTCAGGATGTTCTCGAAGATCCGCGGCGGCGCGAAGAAGTAGCTCGGCCCCAGCTCGCGCAGGTCGTGCATGACCGTCGCGCTCGACTCCGGGCAGCTCACGCAGAAGCCGGCGCAATAGCTCTGACCGAACGAGAAGATGTGGTCGCCGACCCAGGCCATCGGCAGATAGGCCAGCGTCTCCTCGGTCTCGGTCAGCTTGTCGAACAAGATCGAGTTCTGCGCCGTGCGCATCACGTTCTCGAAGGACAGCACCACGCCCTTCGGCTGTCCCGTCGTGCCCGAGGTGTAGAGGATGATCGAGGTGTCGCCGCCCCGGCCCTTCGCCACTTCGTCATCGAAGAACGTGGGGTTGGCCTGCGCGTACTCCCGGCCCTTGGCCTGCACTTCGGCGTAGCTGTTCAGGAAGGCCTCGGTGTAGTTGCGCAGGCCGCGGGCGTCGTCGTAGACGACTTGCTCCAGCTTGGGGCAGCGCTCCCAGATCTCGAGCAGCTTGTCGACCTGCTCCTGGTCCTCGGCCACGGCGAAGCGGGCCTCGGCATGCTCCATCACGAAGACCATCTCGTCGGCGACCGAGTCCTGGTAGATCGGCACCGGAACGGCGCCGACGGCCTGAGTGGCCACCATCGTCCAGTAAAGCCGCGGCCGGTTGTCGCCGATGATCGCGACCTTGTCGCCGCGCTCGAGGCCCATGGCCTTCAGCCCGCAGGCGAGCGCCCGCACCTCGTCCAGCACCTGGGACCAGGTCCAGGCCTGCCAGATGCCGAGGTCCTTCTCCCGCATGGCGGGACGGTCGCCAAGTTGCCGCGCGTTTTCGACCAGAAGTTTGGGAAAAGTGTCCGGCTTGGTGGCCGCGCTCATGCTCGCGTCCCCGAGCGCTCGCGCGCGCTGCGAACCGGATCAGGCCTAGTCAAGATCTCGAAACGGCACGGGCGCACTATACACCCTGGCGAGTGCTTCGCCATTCTGTCCGCCAAGCGGGCCTCCCAACAACGCTTGCCTTCCTTTTCCAGGAAGTTGCAAGTCTTGATCCCAGATCGCCGTGTTGCGGCGCTAGTTAAGTCGAATCCCGGCGAGAGCGTCAAGCGCCTCGTCCGCTTTGGTTAACGCCTGTCGACATGATCCGATCGGACTCCGCCCTTTCCCCAATGGATGCCTTCGGGCACAAGCGATCCATGAACTCGGCGGACTCTCTGGAGAGCGAGGACTTCTTCGTCACCGCGGCGGGGCGCCGCCTGGCGGCGCGTTGGCTTCGCCCAGCCCGGCGGCCGGCGGCCGAGGGGCCCGTCCTGGTTTTTCTGCACGAGGGGCTGGGCTCGATCGCCCAGTGGCGCGATTTCCCCATTGCCCTCGTCGAGGCGACCGGCCTGCCGGCCCTGGTCTACGAGCGCTGGGGCTTCGGCCGCTCGGAGCCGCTGACCCTGCCGCGCCCGAGCGACTATTTACAGCGCGAAGCCGAGGAGGCCCTGCCCGAGGTTCTGGCCGCCTGCGGCATCGAGCGACCGGTCCTGATCGGCCATTCCGACGGCGGCTCGATCGCGCTGATCTACGCCGCCGCCTTCCCCGAGCGTCCGGCCGCATGCATCACCGAGGCGGCCCACGTCTTCGTCGAGGACGTGACCCTCCAGGGCATCCGGGATGCCGCCCGGGCCTGGGAGACCACGGATCTCCGCGAGCGCTTAGCGAAGTATCACGGCGCGGGGACCGAGCGCGTCTTCCGCGGCTGGACCGAGACCTGGCT
>JAKSDN010001478.1 GCA_022360075.1 Kiloniellales bacterium
CACTGGTAAAGCCACTTCGACGAGTAACGGCGTTCGTCCGGAATCATTCCGCCCTCGCCCGAACAGGTCGCGGTGCCGGCCATGGTGGCGCCGCGCGCGAGCGCGACCTTGGCCTCGTAGGAGAGCGCGCCGAAGGACATGCCGGTCACGTAGACCGGGATGTCGAGCTCGAGCGGCCGCTTGGCGCGCGGGCCGAGCACCGTCTTGGTCAGGCACTTCTCGCGGTAACCCTCGATCACGAAGCGCGTCAGCGTGCCCGGCAGGAAGGTCAGGTCGTCCCAGGTCGGGATCTTCTTGAACAGCGAGAAACCGCGCATGCGGTAGCGCCCGAGCTCGGACTTGATGTGGATGTCGTCGATCACCTCGGGCGGGAACATGAAGCTCTGCCCGAGCGTGTTGCGGTTGCGCTTGGGCTTCTTCGCCTCGGATTCGGGAAGGGGCATGGCCCTCTCGGCGGTCATGTCGCTATACCTCCGATGACTCTGTCATGCTCGGGCTTGACCCGAGCATCCATGGCGCGGGCGGCACGGACCTGGCCAAGGAGAACGAAGGTCCCGGCCCAGACCCAACCATGGACCCTCGGGTCAAGCCCGAGGGTGACAGCACAGAATTTGTAAACGGTCGCGGCATCCTCACAGCACCAGCTTCTTCTCGGCCGGCTCCAGGTTGTCGTAGTTCCAGAGCTGCTTGCCGGCGACGATCTTGGTCATGTTCTCGATGCCGTTCTTGGGCGCCAGGTCGTAGAGCGCGAGCTTGCGCTTGAGCCAGGCGATGTCGAGCTCGGTCATCTCCGCCTCGACCGCGTCGACCCCTAGGCCGTCGATCTTGCCACCGACGAAAATCGTGCCGTCGTACATGGAATCGCCCAGGTTCATGCCGGCGTCGCCGCAGATCACCATGCGCCCGCGCTGCATCATGAAACCGGAGAAGGCGCCCGTGCGCCCGCCGACGATGATCGTGCCGCCCTTCTGATCGATGCCGGTGCGCGCGCCGACGTCGCCCTTGCAGACCAGATCGCCGCCGCGGATGGCAGCGCCGAATTGCGAGCCGGCGTTTTTCTCGATGAGGACGGTGCCGCTCATCATGTTCTCGCCGCACGACCAGCCGACCCGTCCGGAGATGCGAACATTCGGCCCGTCGATCAACCCGACGCCGAAATAGCCCAGCGAGCCTTCGATGATGAGGTTGAGACGGTTGAGAAGGCCCACGGCCAGCGAGTGCTTGGCGCCGGGGTTCTTCAGTACGATCGAGCCGTATCCCTCACGCATGAGCTCGCGGATCCGCAAGTTCACGGTCTTGGCATCCATGTTCGATGCGTCGATCTCGCCGCGCTTATTGAAATCCACGTCGAACGAGCCGGGCAGGTCAAAGCCGTGATGCGGCTCGTTGAGATCGATGTCGAAGAAGACCTGCTGCGTGCGGCCGGTCAGCTGCTCGGTGTGCATCCCCATCTCATGGGATCTGCTCTCCTGCTCGGCCGGCGCGGCTCGCGTTAGCGTTGCCATACCCGCACCTCCTCATCGTAAGGGTCCGATGTGTCGATTTCCCGAGGCACGATGGCACGGATGGCCACCTCCTCGGAGGCCAAGGCAACGATGTCGTCGCTTTCGTAGAGAACCATCGGCTTGGCGGCCATGGTGTCCTTGGCGAGCCCCAGTTCCTTGTCGGTGGCCACGAGATAGGTGAACACGCCGTCGATCTGTTTGACGGAGGCCTTGAGCGACTCCTCCAGCGTGGCGCCCTGCTCTAGATTGTTGGCGGTGTAGACCGCAAGCAACTCCGAATCGCAGTTCGACATGAAGCGGTGGCCGAGCCGCTCCATCTCGCGGCGCATGATCCAGTAATTGGTGATCTGTCCGTTGTGCACGACGCTGATGTCGTTATAGGGGTAGGCCCAATATGGGTGCGCCGATCGGATATCCACGTCGGATTCCGTTGCCATGCGCGTGTGACCGATGCCGTGAGTGCCCTTGAAATTACCGAGACCGTAATTGTCCGATACTTGCGTGGCGTCGCCAGATCGG
>JAKSDN010000138.1 GCA_022360075.1 Kiloniellales bacterium
GCTTTCCCCGACGGGCTCAAGGCGACCCTGGCACGGGCCAGCGGGGATCGCGATTTCGGCAAGCTGAAGGCGCATCTGACGGAATCGGCCGAGGTTGCCTTCGAGGCCTTCCGGGAGATGGTCGAGCTGCCCGCCGAGGATCTGTCCGAAGCAGAAGGCTGACGCGCCGAGTGGGTCGACGGGCCCAGCGGCGATCGAGTTTGGGAAGATGTACCTACTACCAGACTCGACTATCCCTGTTTCCCTTCGGATCTTCACGTGTTTAGGCCTCCCTTAACGAAACAAGCGCTAGGCATAGCGCCTTTGTTACAGAGATCTTTCGAGGGAATTACCGCAGGATGAGTAAGGGCCTCAAAGGCTTGTGCCATGGCTTGATTCTCTTGGCCGCTCTAGGCCTGGCGCCTCAGGGCGCCCTGGCCTCGGGCCCGCTCAGGATCGGTTTCGCGCAATGGCCGGGCTTCGATGTCATCTGGTACGGCGTCGCCGAGCGCCTGTTCGAGCGGCGCGGGGTGGAGGTTCAGTTCATCCGCATGGATCACCAGAAAGACGCAACGCGCGCCCTGCTGCGCGGCCGCATTGACGGCGCCTTCACGACCCTTTGGGATCTCTATCTGGCCGGTGATGCGACCGACCGGGTCGAGGTCGTGCTGGTGGCCAACGTCTCTCACGGATCCGACGGCTTGGTCGCCGGACCGGGCCTCAATGCCGTTTCGGAGTTGCGCGGCAAGATCGTCGCCGCGCGGCTCGGCACGGTCAATCAGCTTATCCTTGCCGAGGCCATGGCATTGCATGGCTTGGGCCCTGGCGAGATCGATGTCGTCGATGTCTCCAACGACATCGCCTACGACCGCCTTCTAGCGGGTCAAGTCGACGCGGCCGTGCTCTGGCAGCCTTTGCTCGGCGAGGCGGCGGCCCGAAGCGGCGGGCACGTGCTCTTTACGACGGCCGATGTCGACAGCCTGGTCATCGACACGCTGTCGATCTCCAAGAGTTCGGCCGCCAATCGCAAAGCCGACTGGCGCCGCTTCATGCTGGCCTGGCTGGACATCATGCAGGCGATCGATGAGGCCCCCGACGCGGTGTTTCAAACCGTGGGCGAGGTGCTGGGCCAGCCAGCCGAGGAATTCGCGCGGGACTACGCCGGCTTGATCAAGGGCGATGCCGCGCTCAACCGACGGCAATTCGGGCCGAACGGAACGATCTACAGTCTCTACGACCGGATGGAGAGGATGGTCAGCCTGTTCCCGTCCTATCCGATCGCGCTGAACCGCGACATCACCTTCGACGGCGATCTCATTTTAGGGGCGGTCGAGGAATGGTCGACCGCAAACGGCTCCTAGGCGGCGGCCAGAGGTTTCGCGGCCGCCTGGCGCGGCAACTCATCGGCTTCATCGCGGTCGCCGTCCTCGTCGTCGGCAGCATTCAGGCCTGGATCCAGAGCCGCGAGACGCGGCGCCATCTGATCGAAGAGGCCGGCCTCCATGCGGCCCTGATCTCCGAATCCCTGGACTACAGCCTGGAGGCCCTTGTCGAGCTCGGCGACGTTCGCTTGATCCAGCGGATCGTCTCGAATCACGTGACGATGCCAGACGTCCTCGAGATCGCCCTGGTCGACGCCGAGCAGCAGACCATCGCCCACAGCGACTTCCTCTTGCGCCGCAAGCCCTTCCCGCTCCATCGCTATCCCGGCATCGGGCCTCTGCTCGAGGAATCCCGGCGGCTCGGCGAAGCGCGCCGAAAGGTCTTCCTCGGCGCGGATCCGCCCTACCTGCTCGAGATCCGGCCGATCGCTGGCGGCATCTTCGACTTCCAAGGCGGACACGGCCTGAGTGTCATCAAAGTCGACTTGTCCTCGACGGAGGCGGAGATCCGGGCCGTCTGGGTAGAGCAGCTCATTCAATCCGCCGCCGCGCTCCTGCTTTTGGCCCTGGTATCCCTGGTCGCCTTGCATGGCTTCGCAGCACAGCCCTTGATGCGGCTCGCCCGCGCGGTGCGCGAAAGCGACGCCGTCGGTTTCAGGACGCCGGCAGGCTTGCCGAGGAACGAGATCAGGGCCCTGGCGGAAACTTTCGACGACGTGTTTGGCCGCCTTCGTGCCCGCGAGGAAGCGCTGGAGAAGTCCTCCAGTCTGAAACGCTCGATGGTCGCGAACTTCCCCGGCGGCATCACCGTCTTCGACGCGGAGCTTCGTCTGGTCGAGGTCAACGATGTTTTCTTCGAGCTGATGGACGTGCCGCGCGCGCGCTTCGACGTCGGATCGTCTCTGGAAGACTACCTGCGACTCAATGCCGAGCGCGGGGAATACGGCGAGGGCGACCGGGAAGAGCTGGTCAAGACACGGATGGAGCTGGCCCGAAAGGGCGGTGCCCACTGGTTCGAGCTCGCCCGCGAGAACGGCACCATTCTGGAGGTCCGCGGCACGCCGATCTCCGGTGGCGGCTTCGTGACCACCTACACCGACGTCACCCACCACAAGGCCACCGAGAACCGATTGCGCGAGCACGAGTCCGAGCTGAGGGCCAATCTGGAAGAGCTGCGCAGCGCCCATCGGACGCTCGAACGCCAGAGCGAGGATCTCTCGGCCCTGGCCGATCAGCTCCGCCGCGCCAAGGACGAGGCCGAGGCCGCCAACATCGCCAAGTCGGAGTTCCTGGCCTCCATGAGCCACGAGCTGCGCACGCCGATGAACGGCGTGCTGGGCATGACGAACCTGCTCTTGGACTCCGAGCTCGACAAGACTCAGCGCGAGCAGGCCGAGACCATCAAGCAATCCGGACAGACGCTGCTGGGCCTATTGAACGATATCCTCGATCTCTCGAAGATCGAGGCCGGCCGCATGGAGATCGAGGAGATCGACTTCCTGATCTCAGAGACCCTGGACGAGGTGCACGCCTTCTGGGACTCCTTGATCCAGGCCAAGGGTCTCGACTTCATCGTTCATTGTGACGAAGACACACCGCCACTGCGTGGCGACCCCGGGCGCATCCGCCAAGTCCTGTTCAACTACATCAGCAACGCGCTGAAGTTCACCGAGCGGGGATCGATCAAAGTCACGATCGAGCACCGCCGGGAGACGGACGGCGCCCTGCTGATCTATGCCGAGGTCCAGGACAGCGGCATCGGCGTCGATCCCGAGGTCCAGGGCAAGCTGTTCTCGAAGTTCATCCAGGCCGACAGCTCGACCACGCGACGCTTCGGCGGCAGCGGCCTCGGCCTCGCGATCTGCCGTGAGCTCGCCGAGATCATGGGCGGCGAGGCGGGCTTGACGAGCGTGCCCGGCAAAGGCTCGACGTTCTGGTTCACCGTGCGTTGCCGGCCGAGCGACAAGCCGGCGGAGTCGTTGAGGTCGAAGCCGGCGAGCGACCAAGCGCTGATCGGCGCGCATGGCGACCGAAAGCTGCGCATCCTGGTCGCCGAAGACAATCACGTGAACCAGGCCGTAATCAGGTCCATGCTCAGCCGCGCCGGCCACAGCGTGGACCTGGCGGCCAACGGCCTCGAAGCCGTCAACGCGGTCAAGATCATCACCTACGACATCGTGCTCATGGACATCCAGATGCCGGAGATGGACGGGGTGATGGCGACGCGCGCGATCCGACGCCTCCCCGGGTCGGCGGGCGCCGTGCCGATCATCGCCGTCACCGCCAATGCCATGGCCGGCGACCGGGAGCGCTACATCGCTGCCGGCATGACCGACTACGTCTCGAAACCGATCGCCCCCGTGGCGCTGTTCGCCGCCATTGGCCGCTGCTTGGGCACGACGGGGATCGACGATGAGCGCCAAGGCGAGAACGCGGCGAGCGAGACGCCGAAGGAAACGCCCGAGCGGAACCAGGAAGGCGCCGAGGCGCTGCAGGGCCTGCTGCAGCAACTGGATCAGGCCGGCTGAGCGCTCGGGCATTCGCCCGGATCCGACAACGCCAAGAAATCCGTTATCGACCTATGCCGTTTTGTGGCCTTGCCGTTCCGGCATCGGCCCATAGATTCGGGCCATGCGCCGGCGCGCGGTGGCACGCCGGCCGAAGCAAGAATGGCGACATAGCGGAGCGGAGAAACGAGACATGGTAGCAGTTGGCGATCAAGCGCCCGACTTCACGATGAAGACCGACGGCGACGGCGAGGTCAGCCTCAGCGGGCTCAAAGGCAAGACTGTCGTGCTGTACTTCTACCCCAAGGACGATACCCCCGGCTGCACGAAGGAGGCCTGCGGCTTCCGCGACTCGCTGCCTGACTTCTCCGCGCTCGACGCCGAGATCATCGGCGTCTCCAAGGACAGCGTCGCCAAGCACGACAAGTTCAAGGCGAAGTACGAGCTACCCTTCAAGCTCGCCTCCGACGACGACGGCAGCGTCTGCGAGGCCTACGGCACCTGGGTCGAAAAGTCGATGTACGGCAAGAAGTACATGGGCATCGATCGCGCGACCTTTCTGATCGACGGTGACGGCCTGGTGCGCAGCGTCTGGCGCAAGGTGAAAGTGCCCGGCCACGTCGAGGCGGTGCTGAAGGCAGCCCAAGACCTGTGAGCCGCGGGGCGGCCGGCGCATCGTCCGGCTCGCGGGACCAGCCCGAGAGTTTGGCCGCGGCCGCGCTCCGGGTGCTCGCAACGGCCGAGCCGCGGGCCAAGGCGGCGCTGTCTGAGCAGAGCGCCGCCGACTGGCGCGCTGGTCGGCTCACGCGCGAAGCCGCCGGCCCGCCTCCGGAGCGCCCGGCCCGCCCGGCGCGGCCCGACCTCCTGCCGCCGCGTGCGCTGCCGCGCCGGCGCATCGGCGAGGCGTCGGCCGGGCGCATCGCCCTGCTGCACGCGCTGGCCCACATCGAACTCAACGCCATCGACCTTGCCTGGGACATCCAGGTGCGCTTTCCCGACGAGCCGTTGCCGCGCGCCTTCTTCGACGACTGGGTCCGGGTGGCCGAGGAGGAGGCGAAGCACTTCCTGCTGCTGGCCGAGCGGCTCGAAGCCCTCGGCGGCGCCTACGGCGACCTGCCGGCCCACGACGGTCTCTGGCAGGCGGCGGCCGACACCGGGCAGGATCTGCTGGCGCGGCTCGCCGTCGTGCCCCTGGTCCTGGAGGCGCGCGGCCTCGACGTGACGCCGGCCATGATCGTCAAGCTCCAAGCCGTCGGCGACCGCGAAAGCGCGGCGATCCTCGAGGTGATCTATCGCGACGAGGTGGGGCACGTCGCGATCGGCAAACGCTGGTTCGACTGGCTCTGCGCACAGCGCGGTTTGGCGCCGGCCGAGACTTGGCGAAGCTTGGTCCGTCGCCACTTCAAGGGAACGCTGAAACCACCTTTCAACGACGATGCGCGGGCGAA
>JAKSDN010000296.1 GCA_022360075.1 Kiloniellales bacterium
AGCGCCGACAGCAGCGGCAGCGGCGCGAGATCGCTCGCGGCAAGGCTCGCGGTCAGCCTCAGGAAGGTTCCGACCGGCGTATCGGCCAGGGGCATGCCGGCCGAATCGTCGATCTCGATGTCCCAGCGCCCGAGCTCGGCGGCGACACGGCGCGCCAGCGCCCGGTCCGGCGTGACCAGGGCCGCCCGGCGTCCGGGCACATCCACCGACTGGCGCAGGATGAGGGCGATGACGGCGGCCTCCTCGCCGGGGCTGTCGCAATCGATGCGCTGGACCGCGGCCAGGCTCGATCCGAGGTCCTGAACATCGGCCGGCCCCGGCGCCGCCGCGTCGGGCTCCGACCAGTCCGCCGTCGCCTCGGCCGGCGCCAGAGCCCGATCGATGAAACGCCGGCGCGCGACGATCGCAGGCCCGGTCGCGGCCCCCGGCCAGGGCGCGACATCCGACGGCGCAAGCCCGAGGCCCTTCAGCAGCCGGGCGAGTCCGTACTGGGGATGGTTGGGATCGTCCCGGATCGCTGTCCAGCTCGCCTCGTCGTGATCCTGGGCGAGGCCCGGCAGGACCACGGCGCCGTTGGGCAAGCCGGCGACCACCCCGATCAGCGCGGCCGTGGCCGGGATGCTGCCGGTCGAGCCGGCGACGATCACCGGATCGGCCGGCGGCGCGCGGCGCCAGGCTTCGGCCTGCGCCTCGAGCAGGAGCCGGCGCCTCTCGGCGGGCCCGATGCAGCCTTCCGCCGCCTGCAGGGCCGGCCAATGCTCGGTCACGATCTTCAGAAACGCGAGCGTCACCTGCCAGTGATCGGCGTAGTCGTCGGGCACCAGATCGGCGAGGCGGTCGAAGGTCAGCCCCTCGGTCTCGACCTGATCGATCAGGCGGGCCAGCTCCTCGGCCAGGCGGGCGGCCTGATCCTCGCGCGGCGCCGCGGCCAAGCCGCTGTCGCCGGAGCCGCGCGCGCGGCTCCACTCCAGGATCAGGCGGGTCAGGAGCAACTGGCGCCGCAGCGGCGGCATGGCCGGCGGCAGATCGTCGCCGAAGCCCACGCCGAGCGCGTCGGGCTCACCGCTCAGCAGCAGCTCGTCGGCGTCAAGATCACCGAGCGGCATCATGCAGGGCAGCAGCAGCGGCTGCCCGCCGCCCGCGCGCAGGAAGGCATCGCGCAGGCTGCGGCAGGCCCGCCGGGTCGGCAACAGCACCTGGGCCCGGCTCAGCGCCAAGGGATCGCCGGGCCAGCGCGCCAGAAGGCCTTGGGCGAGCGCGTCGACGAAGGAGGCGCCGGCCGGAATGTTGTAGACGGCGGGCGGGGGCGAGCCCATCGTCACCGATCCTTCACCTGTGGACCGAAATCACATCCTTGTGGTGCAGCACGTGCTGCACCGCCTCCAGGTCCGCGACCGTGCCGACGTGAAACCACTCGCCGTCGTGACGCAGGCCCCAGAGCCGTTCCTGCGCCGCCGCCCGGTCGTACAAGAGGTTGAGCGAGAATGCGCCTTCCGGCAGGTCCTTGAACAGGCGTAGATGCAGGATCTGGATACCGGTGAAGATGAACGGCGCGACCTCGCGCTCGCAGCGCCGGCGAATCAGACCGTCAGGGTCGAGAAAGAAATCGCCGAAGCCGTCGTAGCCCAAGGCGAAGGCCGCCGGGTGCAGCAAGAGCAGCGCGTCCATGCGCCGTTCGTCCCAGGCTGCCGCCAGCCGCTCCAGCGCCGGCACGCGGCCGTCGAGCCAAACCATGTCGCCGTTGCAGACGTAGAAGGCCGCATCGCCGAGCCAGGGCAAGGCCTGGGTTACGCCGCCGCCGGTATCGAGCAGCGAGTCCTCCCGCGAGAAACGGATCGCGATGTCTTGGCGGTCGGCAAGGTGGCTTTCGATCATCCCGCCGAGATAGTGCAGATTGACGACGGCCTCGCCGATCCCGGCGGCGGCCAGCCGGTCGAGCACCCGATCGAGCATGCTGCGCCCCTGCACCTCGACCAGCGGCTTCGGCCGCGTCTCGGTCAGCGGGCGCATCCGCTTGCCGAGACCGGCGGAGAGCACCATGGCGTGGGATGGCATCGGCGGCTTCGCGGTCACGGACCTACCTCCGGCCGCGGCGCGCGGCGGCACGACGGCGGCACGGTCTCGTCGAGCCAAGCCCTGACCGGCGCCAGGGCCGCATGGGCCAGGTCGGCTTCCAGGAGCCGCCAGACACGGGGGATGTGCTGCAGGTACTGCGGCTTGCCGTCGCGGCGGCAGAGCCGGGAGAAGATACCGATGATCTTGGCGTTGCGCTGCGCGCCGAGGACCGCATAGGAGGCGAGGAAGCATTCGGCTTCCAAGTCGGGGAAGGCCGACAGATAGCGCTCGAGCGCCGCCTCGACGACGGCCGGCGAGACATCGCGCCGCGCGTCTTCGAGCAGGGACACCAGGTCGTAGCTGACCGGCCCGATCACGGCGTCCTGGAAGTCGAGCAGGCCGCAGGCGGCGACGCCCTCGCGATCGGCGAGCACCATCAGGTTGTCGACGTGATAGTCGCGCAGCACCAGGCTCTCCGGCACCCGGCGGGCGACCGGCAAGACCGCCTCCCAGGCCGCCACGTAGGCCTG
>JAKSDN010000834.1 GCA_022360075.1 Kiloniellales bacterium
ACGTGGACCGTCGCGCCGTAGATCATCGGCGAGCCGGGACGCACGAGCTGTCCGAAGGCGATCGCGGCGAGGGCTTCGGCGTTCAACTGCGCGACCGCGCCGGCGGGGCTGGCTGGTGTGTTGACGCCCGCGATGATGAAGGGCGTGCACATGACCGGCTGATTCCGGCTGGCATAGACCTTCAAGGCATCGAGCATCGTCTTGTCCCAGACCAGCGGCGTGTTGCCGTTGCACAGGGCCAGGAGGACGGGATGCGCGTCCAGAAAGTCCTTGCCGAAGACGATCTCCGCCATCTCGATCGAGTCTTCGGCGCGCTCGCGCGAGGTCACCATCCCGACAAAGGGCTTGTCGGACTCCCGGATCAAGCCGTACAGCATCCGCAGATGTCGCTTCGGGATCGGCACGTCCATCGGCTCGCAAAGCACACCGCCCGTGATGTGAACGGCCGGAGCGCGAAACGCCAGCCTGGCGTAGTTATGGAAGTCGGCGAGCGTCGAATCGCGCCGCTGGTCCTCCAGGTCCCTGACGACCGGTGCGCCATAGCCGGGAGAGAAGGCGGTATAAGGCACGCCGATTTCGACGTTCCGTGCGGGATTCCGAGCGTGGAGGGTGAAAGACCGCGGAATCTTCGCCACCAGGTCCATCAGCAGAGAGCCCGGAATCCTGACGCGCTCGCCGTCGACACGGGCGCCGGCATCGCGCCAATAGGCCAAGGCTTCCGGGTCTCGAAATTCGATGCCGAATTCCTCGAGTATCCGGATAGAGGCCTCGTGCACGCTTTCGACCCCTTGCTTGTCGAGCACCTCCAAAGGGCCGATCTGCCTTTTCAAGGTCGCAAGCTGGGCGCTCTCCGCTGCCGCCGCCTGGTCTCGACGCTTTCTGGACCGGCCCTGCCGGCGCGTTGTCCGGGTTTCTGTTGCTTCCGAGACCATGGAATCCTCCGGGGTTTGCGGTGCGGAGTCGACGCCGGCCAACGTTGTGTCGACGGGCACGAGGCCGCAGCCTGTCTGGTATATACCATACTTGTGACAGAAAATCGAAGCCGACCCGCGGAGGTCCTGCTCCCCGGACCGGCCTCTCAGAGCTTGGTTTGAACCTCGGCGAGGGTTTCGAGCGGGATGTGGCAGAACACGCGGTGCCCCGTGGCGGTTACCTGTTCCGGCGGCGCCTCCTGTTCGCAGAGATCGCCCAGCTTGCGTGGACAGCGTGTACAGAACGGACAGCCCGGTGGCGGGTCGATCGGGCTGGGCATCTCGCCGACCAGGATCGTCCGCTTGCGATCAGAGCCGCTATCGACGCTGGGCACGGCGGAGAGCAGCGCTTCCGTATAGGGATGGTAAGGCGGCGCAAAGACGTCAGCGCTGCTGCCGTTCTCCATGACATGGCCCAGGTAGACCACGACGACTTCGTCGGCGACGTAGCGGACCAGACCGAGGTCGTGGCTGATGAGCAGCATGGTGGTGCCGTGGCGGCGTTGAACGTCGAGGAGCAGGTCGGTCACCGCCGCGCTGACGGAGACGTCCAGAGCGGATACCGGTTCATCGGCAACGACGAGCTGCGGGGCGCCGGCAAAGGCACGTGCGATGGCAACCCGCTGCTTCTGACCGCCGGAGAGCTGAGCCGGCTTCTGCTTCGCGACCGTCTGCGGGAGGCGCACCAGCTCCAGCAGCTCCGCAACGGCCTTGCGGACATCGGCGCCGCGCTTCGACGGGTCGAGCTTGCGCACCGTGCGGGTGATCTGCGCACCGACCGAGAAGCTCGGGTTGAGGGTATCCTCGGGATTCTGGAAAACCATCTGCAGCGAGCGGTGCAGCGCGGCCGATCTCCGCTCGACCGGCCAGTCCGCCAGGTTGGCGCCGTCCATCTCCGCGGTTCCGGAGGACGCCGAGTCCACGCCGATCAGGATCCTGGCGATCGTCGACTTCCCCGATCCGGATTCACCGACGATCGCCGTTGTCCGCCCTTCGCGAATTTCGAACGATGCATTGTTGAGTGCCTTGAGCGTCTGCCGGCGCCGACGAAGGGGAAAGTGCCTGGTGAGCGACTTGACGCTGATCAGGCTTCCACTCTCAGCCGTCGGACCCTCAATGGCATCGGGACCCGGCGCTTGCCCCTCCTGCGCCGAAATCTCGTTCCAGCGGGGACAGCGAACCCGATCGACCAAAGCGATCGCTCCCGCATCGCAGTCGCTCTCGACAAACCAGTCGCACCGGGGCCCGAAGCGACATCCGCTCGAACGATCGAAAGGCCCGGCTGGCACGCCCCGAATGGGGTGTAGCGGCCGCGTCCAGCGGTCGGAGCTGGCATCGGGCAGGCACCGCAAAAGTCCCCTCGTGTAGGGATGGCGCGGCCTGCGAAATACCTCCCCGACCGAGCCTTCCTCGACGATCTCGCCGGAGTACATGACGGCAACTCGGTCGCAGACTTGAGAGATCAAGCCAAGATTGTGGGAGATGTAGAGCAGGCTCATCGATCGCGTCGCCTGCATGCTCGCGATGAGATCGACGATCGCCGCCTCGATCGTGACGTCGAGCCCCGTGGTCGGCTCGTCGAGCAAAAGAACGCTGGGACCGGCCAGCAAGGCCATGGCGATCACCACGCGCTGCTGCTGGCCACCAGAAAGTTGGTGTGGATAGCTCGCCAAGACGCGGTCCGGGTCGGCGATCCGCACTTCCTCGAGGATGGCAAGGGCCCTTGTCCGCGCTTCGCGCCAGCTCACGCCGTCATGATAGACGGGGACTTCCGACAGTTGCTCGCCAATGGTTAGGCTGGGATTCAAGGCCGACATTGGCTCCTGGTAGACCATCGCGATCTTGGCATTGCGGGCGACGCGCCCGCTGGCGACGCCGTTTCGCGCCAGATGACCCATGATGGCCATCGCGACCGTGGACTTGCCCGATCCGGACTCGCCGACCAGGCCGAGACTCTCACCCGCGTGCAGGTCGAACGATAGGTTGGTCACGGCATGCGCGTCTCCACGACCGGTCCGGAAGCTCACCGAGAGATCATCGACGGAAAGGAGCACTGTCATGGGCGGAGCGACATCTCCCGCACCCCGTCGGCCAGCAGGTTGCAGCCGAAGACGAAGGACGTCACCGCCAGGCAGGGAAAGAGGAGCATGTGAGGAAAGACCAGCGCGTAGAGCCGCGCCTCGTTGATCATGCCGCCCCAATCCGGGTTGGGCGGCGGCAGGCCGATGCCGAGGAACCCCAAGGTGCCGATGGCGATCGTCGTGTAGCCCAGCCGTAGGCTGAAATCGACAATGAGCGGACCGCGGGCGTTGGGCAGGATTTCCACCAGCATCACCCGCCACGTGG
>JAKSDN010001136.1 GCA_022360075.1 Kiloniellales bacterium
CCGAGCCGGGCGGGCTCGACAGCATCGAGGCCTTCTGCGACTACGCCGAGGCTTGCAAGGAACAGGGTTTCGTCGGCTTCAAGATCCACGGCTGGCACGACGGCGACGCGCGGCACGAGGCACGCAACGTCCTCGCTGTGCGCAAGCGCATCGGCGACGACATGGCGCTGATGGTCGACCCTGCTTGCCAGCTCCGCACCTTCATGGACGCCCTCCACGTCGGCCGGGCCTGCGACGAGGCCGGCTGTTTCTGGTACGAGGACCCCTACCGCGACGCCGGCACCTCGGCCTTCGGGCAGCAGCGCCTGCGCGAGAAGCTCAAGACCCCGATCCTGGTCAGCGAGCACGTGCGCGGGCTCGAGGCCAAGGCCGGCTTCCTGCTGGCCGGCGGCTGCGACATGATCCACGCCGATCCCGAGTACGACATGGGCATCACCGGCGCGCTCAAGGTCGCCCACCTTTGCGAGGCGCTGGGACTCGACGTGCAGCTCCACGCCTGCGGCCCGGCCCACCGCGCGGTCGCCGCGGCCCTGCGCAACACCCACTTCTACGAGCTGGCCCTGGTCGGCCCGGGCATGGCGAACTGCGTGCCGCCGGTCTACGCTTGCGGCTACAGCGATCAGCCGGAGGCGCTCGCTGCCGACGGCACGATGCCGGTACCGAGCGGGCCGGGCCTCGGCGTGACCTACGACTGGGACTTCATCGAGACGCAGCAGAGTGTCCGCGTGGTGTTCGATTGAGCGCTTGTCGCTTCGGCTTGCAAGCCGGTCCGATGCCGCCAATTGTTCCCGCGGTGGAACTTAAACGATTGATACGCTATAATTCTTCGCGTTCAAATGGCGCGTCTACGGAGTCTCCTTCCGGCGCATCGGACCACGCGGAATCCCGCGGGCGACTGAGTTCGAGGTGAACCGAAGGGGAACGGACCGGTAACGCGTTTCGCCAGGATGGCCAGGCGACCCTCCGAGGAACTTTGGGTCGGGGCCGAGGCGGAGGGCGAGACGAGTGGCTGAGACCCAGCAGCAAGGCAGCGACGGCAGGTCTGGGGCCGAGGGGTTTTCCACGCCCGGCCCGGGCGAAGCCTTCGCCATGCCGATCGCGCCGGGCGATGTGGTCGTCATCCGCTTCGATCTGGAAAGCGTCCGGGTCTCCCTCGAAGCGGACGACTTGGTCTTCTCCTTCACCAACGGCGGCCGCATCGTGCTGGAAGGCTTCGCCGAAGCCAGCGACGGCGACGAGCCGCCGGCTCTCCAGTTGCCGGGCGGAGTCCTTGTGGCGGGCGACGTCATCGTCGATCAACTGCTCGCGGAGGCCGATCTCGAGCTCGTGGAGCCCGCGGCCGGCGAGACCGAGGAGGGTGCCGCCGACGAAGGGAACGTCGAGGGCGAAGGCTCCGGGAACCGGACCCAGAGCGTCGCGGAACTGGTCGGCTTCATCGAGACACTCGTGATCGAAGGGGCGGTTCCGGAGACCGCCTTCATGCTCAGCCCGAGGTCCTCGGCCGATTTCGACAGGGACCCGGACTCCAACTTGGTCCTGTTACTCCTGAGCCCGCCCCAGGCCTCGGCCGCTGCCCCCGCGCTGGGCCAGCTCGCCGCCGGCTTTGCCCTCGAAGGCTACCTCGAAGGATCGCTCCTGTTCGCCGATCTCAACGGTGACGGCAACGGCGACCCCGAGGAATTCCTGGCACAGACGGGAAGGCTCGGCACCTTCCCCTTGCCAAGCGAGCCCGTGCCCCTGGTCTTGGAACTCGGTGTCGACATCTCGCTGAAGGTTCCCTTCGTGGACCAGACGGGATCGACGCAGGACGCTCCCAACCTGGCGTTCCGTGGCACCCTGCGCGCGCCGGCGGGATCGGAGATCATCTCGCCCCTCACGACTCTCGTCTCCGAGATTCTCGATGAGCCCGTGTTAAGCCAAGCGCAGGCGGAGTGGATCGTCGTCAGCGGCTTGGCCTTGGGCAGCGCACCCGGGGGCCCGGCGCCGACACCCGGGTCGCTCACGACGTTCGATCCCATTCTCCAATCCGTCGAAGGCGGGGGCTTGGCGATCGTCAATCCGGCGAACCCCGGCGAGGCCCGCGCCATGACGGGCAAGGAGCTTCAGACGGCCGTCGCCAAGGTCGAGAACACGGTGGTCCAGGTGGCATCGCTGATCACCGGCGCGTCGTCACCGCCGGTGATCGTCGCACAGGCGCTCGCCGAGGCGGCGCCGGTCGTCGCCGCGGAGCAGGTGGACTTCAAGGCCGTCTTTCGAAGCGTCTACGAGATCCTGGCGTTGAAGCTGAGGGACATCGCTCCGCAAAGCGAAGATCCCCTGATCGACAAGTCGTTCGTGAAGATGCTGATCGAGGACTCCGCCGAGGCGACGTTTTCCTCCGAAGACGGTCGGGGCTTCCTCGATGGCGCCGTCGTGGACGCGGCCGCGGAGCTTATCGTGGTCTTGAACGAGCGCGCCAATAGCGCGAGAGACGCCGGTGACCAGCTTAACGGCAACGCGTTCCTGGGCGAGATCGCCAAGGTCTCGACCGTTGCCCAGACCGATCTCGAAGAGGTCGAGTCCCCGCTGCTCGAGGCGCTTCAAGAGGGTTCTGCCGGCACCCTGAGGCAGGCCGGCGCGGCCGGGCGCAGCGACCCGAACGGGGCGGTGGACCAGATCAACGCGTTCAACGCGAACGTGGACAACCTCATCGACAACGTCGATCCCGGAGACGTCAGCACCAACGGAGACGACGAAGTGATCGGCACGGCGGATCCCGACAACCTCTCGGGCAACGACGGCGACGACACCTTGAGCGGGCTCGACGGCAACGATCTCATGTTCGGCGGGCCCGGCAGCGACACGCTGATCGGCGGCAAGGACGATGACACCTTGCTCGGCGACAGCGAGTCCGACCGATTTCGGTTCGACTTCGCGGGCGATGGCTTCGGCAACGACATCGCTTTCGACTTCCTCGCCTCGGAGGACATCCTCGAGTTCGTCAACGTCGAAGACGACCCGCGCAGCGACGGCGCGGCGGACTTGACCGGCTTGGACAAGCTTATCGACACGGTTACCGTCGCCGACTTGAATCTCGGCGGTTCGGCGGCCGATGTACTGATCGATTTTCGCCAATCGACCCTGACGCTGGTCGACCTCGGCGCCTTCACCAGCTTCACCGACCTGGAAGCGGCGAACCCGGGATCGGTCGTCGTGATTCCCGGTCCTTGAGGTTCAACGCAGAAAGAGAAGATCGCGATTCAGAACGCTGTCCATCGACATCTCTTTGATGCTGTCACCCTCGGGCTTGACCCGAGGGTCCATTTCGGAGCGAGACCCGGACCTCGATGGATTGCCGAGTCAAGCCCGGCAATGACGAACAAAACTATGTGAGAGGGCAGAGCTTCTGAACCCTCAAGCTTACTTTCGAGACGGGCTCTGAGAGCCCGCCGGATTGATCTACTCGGCTTCTCGCTTGCAGAGCGGCACCGACAGGTTCCTCGGCAGCCGGCTCCGCTTGTCTCCGCAAGCGCCGTCGAGCTGCTTGGGCGTCAAACCCTTGACACCGCGCAGGTTGGTTCCGCTCAGATTGGTCCGGCGGAGGTCCGCGTCCTGCAAATTGGCTCTCGCCAGGTTGGCGCCGCGCAAGTCGGCGCCCGTCAGCACGGCGCCGCGCAGGATTGCCCGCTGCAAGTTCGCGCCGTCGAGCTCCGCCCTGCGTAAATCGACCCTCTGCAGGTTCGCGCGCAGCAGGTTGGCGCCGCGCAAATCGGCGCTGAGCAGATTGGTGCCGCGCAAGTCGGCCAGCACCAAGTTTGCCGCCTGCAAGGAAGCCTTGGTCAAGATGGCGCTCCTCAGATCGGCGCCGCGCAGGTCGGCCTTGGCGAGGAAGGCGCCACGCGCCGCCAGGTAGCGCAGATCGCGTTCCCGCAAGTTGGCGCCGACGACGCGGTTCAAGGCGGCCTCGAGCGCCGCGTCGGAGGAGTCCCAATCGGCCGGACGGCTTGAGACTTCCATCTCGGTCAGATCCGCAAAGGTTCTATAGCCGACGGCGAAGACCGCGGTCGGCACCCAGTCCTCCAGGCCCACCGGCCGCTCCTGCTCGACCATCTGTCGCCGTGGCTGACCGCCGATGGCGGCGTCGCACACGGCATAGGCAAAGGCGAGCAGACTGACAACCAACAGGCCGCCGGCGTAGGTGTCGGAGGCGCTCAGTCTTTCACGCAGAGATACCGAATACAGCACGTCTTGGCGCAGCGTCGCCTTTGTCTTGCGGTAGAACACGATGGCGGCGGCAGCCGAGAACGCCACGATGACGAGCTGTAGGAGCGACACCGGCAGGTCGTGGCGCGGCAGATAGCGCAGCCAGAATTGCAGCAGCGTGAAGGGAACGAGCCACCAGGTCATGACCACGGAGACCGCGACGTCGAGGTGCGAGAAGGGCGGACGTCCCGCCCGCAGTCTCGGCACGTGGGCGCGCACGAGGCTGTTGACCAGCCAGGGATAGGCGCGCTGATCGAGGGTCCGACCGTCGGGGAAGATAGCCGGCAAACTGGCGAGGCCCTGCCAGAGCTTTTGCAGGTAGAGGTTCAGATAGAGGTAGACGGCGAGCAGAATGATCGGGGCGGCTAGGTAGAAGCCGGCGATCGGGACCTTGGTCTGGATGATCGGCAGCGGCGTGGATACCGTGTCCGTCACCAGCGCCAAGTCCGTGGTGGTCGCGACCGTCAGCCAGGAGAACACGCAGCCGCCGATCATGGCGAGGAACAGGCCCCGGGCGTGCTTCGAGATCTCGCCGACGTGCCCGAGACCGGCGAACTCGGCGATGTCCTTCGGCAGCGTGGCGCCGGTCATGTCGAGACCGGCGAATTCGGTGCCGAGTAGGCCGGTCGCGCCGCTCAAATCGCTGTCGCGCAGCGCCGCCTCGCGCAGGCCCTCGACCTTGCTCAAGTCGGCGCCCTGGAGCTTGGCGCGGCGCAGATTGGCGTCGCGCACGTCGGCGCGCCGGAGGTTCGCGCCCTGGAGCTGGGCGGCCCGCAGGTTGGCGCCGCGAAGACGTACGTAGCGCAGATCGGCGCCTTGCAGCTTCGCGAGCTGAAGATCGGCGCCACTCAGATCGCTCTCCTGGAGATCGGCCTTTTCCAGCCTGGCACCCGCAAGGCTCGCGCTTTGCAGGTCCGCATGACGCAGCACGGCCCGCGCACCCTCCCCGCCGTCCGACTCCAGCCACTGAACGTGGCGCTGGAGTACGGCCTCGAGCTCCTCGTGGGCGATCGGAACCCGTGCCGTTTCCGGCGTCTCGGGTAGCGGCAGCGCTACGATCTTTCCTTCCTGAGGCATCGCGCTATCGGGTGTCACGATCCCTGATCCCTGCCCGGGTCACAGTGGCGGTCGATCAATGCCTAAGGCGCAACCGCGCCGCAATCTGTGGGACTCGCCACCGTTGGGCGAAGAATCTAGCAGGTTTCGCGCCGATCCGCGTAGGGCGCAATAGCGCCAGCGTATTGCGCCGGATGAACCGATCGGTTCTGCCGCAATCGTGCGGCGGATTACGCTCCGCTAATCCGCCCTACGGAACCGGCGCGGGCCGCGACCTCAAGCCCGCCGCGGCGCCAGCCGCACCGGCCGCCAGCCGGCGGTCAACAAGATCCCGGCCGTCGCCAAGGCGAGGCCGACCCAGGCCTGGAGACTGGGCCATTCGCCCATAACCGGGATCGCCATCAGGGCCGCCATGCCGGGCACGCCGGCCAGGACCGCCGCCGTCGGCGTGGCACCGATGCGCCGGATCGCCAAGGTGAAGCACAGCACGCCCAGGATGCTGGGCCCGAGGCCCTGATAGAGACCCTGCAAAAGGATCTCCGGCCAGCCCGCGCGATCGATCGCCTTGGGCAGGAACAGGAGATAAATCGGGCCATACCACGCGAAGTTGACAAGCGGAAGGGTGACCAGAGCCTGCAACGGCGTCACATGCCAGACCTTGGTTGCGACCATGTAAGTGGCCAGCAGCACCGAGGTGGCGATGAAGGAAAGATGCCCGATCCAGGCATCGTCGCCGACGCCACCCGAGCTGCGGTCCGCGCCGATCAGCAGCGAACCGCAAAGGATGATGCCCATGCCGGCGACCTTCCAGCGCCCCGGCGCCTCCTTGAGCCAGAGCCAGCCGACGACGGCGGCGAGGATCGGCAATGTGCCGTTCATCAGGATGCCGGCGTGGCTCGCCGGCGCGAATCCCAGGCCGAAGAAGGCGAAGAGCACATAGGGCACGCCGGGCCCGCAGCTCAGCAGCGCGATCTGCCACCAGGCCAGCGCACGCGGCCAGTAGCGCCAAGCGAGCGGCAGCACGACCAGGCCGGCGACCGTAAAGCGCAGGGCCGCCATGTCGTAGATCGTCAGCGTCTGCACCACACCGAGCCGAGAGACCACGACCCAACCCGACCAGATGAGCAGCACGGCCAGAGCCGCGAGCCAGCCGACAAGGCGATCGGACGATCGTGACAAGGTCTACGCTCCTGCTGGCGGAGGGGGCCCTGATCGCGGACCGGGATCAAAAAAAAAACGCAGGCGGGCCGCCCGCTCATTCAAGCCTCTGCCAAGTGCCGCGGGACGGCAAGCCCTTTGTTGGGTAGGGTTTGGATGTGTCGCCGAAGGTGCGTAGGGCGCAAGGGCGGGAGCGTATTTCGCCGGATGGACTGCTCGACCAACGTGCGTCCTTCGAGACGCGCCCTGTCGGACGCTCCTCAGGATGAGGTCGATCTTTGGTGGCATAAAGAAATGTCCTCATCCTGAGGAGCCCGCGTCAGCGGGCGTCTCGAAGGACGCATGCTGGTACTCCAGCGCATTGCGCCGCACGAGGTCACCCACCCACCCGCCTCAGTATGGACACCCCGGTTCTGCCGCAGTCATGCGGCGGATTACGCTTTGCTCATCCGCCCTACGGCGTATGGGATCCGGGCAGCACAGCCGCCTGGACTGTATTCGACCCGAGTGTGACGCCCATCACTAGAAAATCCCTAGCCCACCCTCACGTGAAAACCAACGTTGAGAACACGATCAAGTGGGCGCCCAAGCCCCACCTCGCTTCGCGCGGCAAGCTGCCGTCGCGTCAATGCACCAGGAAGAGGCTCGGTGAACAGGAGGGTCAGCGGTCTGGGAGGAAAGGGCTATGAAAGGCGGACCCTATTCCCATTTCGATTTCGTCGTCTATCTCTTGAGCGGGTTGGTCATCGTCGTCGCGCTGGATCTCGCGACGGATAACTTCGGCGACGGCCTGATCCACAACGTAGATCTGCTCGCCGTCAGCGGCGCCGACATCGTCATGATCCTGGCCGGCGCCTATCTCTGCGGTCACGTGAACTCGCTGATGGCGCACTGGGTGCTGCAGGAGGGGATGACCTCGACCACGCTGGGCCGGCCATCGGAGAAACTGCTTTTCGGCAACCCCGACTCGCGGATCCCCTATTTTCATCCCTTGAAGCCCGATATCCTCGAGCGCATCGAAAGACGGGCCAAGCAGGAATTCGACATCGATCTGAGCGAGAAGCGCAAAGGCGACGACCGCGAAGTCTTCAAGCGCGCGCACGGACACGCCCGGCGAGACGAGAACTTCGTCAAAACGAACGAAAACCATCTCATGGCGTTCAACTTCTCCAGGAACATGACCTGGGCGCTCTTCATGAGCGTGATCTTCCTGTGCGTCCGCAAGGCGACCGGGCCGATGTCCGACGCGCTGGATCCTGCCTTCCTGCTGGAGGAAGAGCGCCAGCTTTGCTGGGTGCTGACCGGAATGCTCGCGGCCTTCGTGCTGGTCGCGATCCGCTATCTGCTGTTCCTGCGCAGCTATACCAAGAGCGTGCTCACCCACTACGCGCGCGGCGAGACCGCCGAGGTCGTCGAAGCCGCTCCGGCACGGGTCGCCGCGTAGAGCGCCGGCGGCTTATACGCTTCGCTAACTACGCGAACGGCCGATCGCCGAGCACGGTGCAGCGGCGCATGACGCGGCGCTCGCGGGCGGTGTCGTAGGCCGTCGCCTTGTGCAGCAGGCAGCGGTTGTCCCAGATCATGCAGTCGCGCGGCAACCAGCGGTGGCGATAGACGAGAGGCTCGACCGTGGCGAGACGGTTGACCTCCTCGATCAGCGCCCGGCCGGCGGCGTAGTCCATGCCCTCGATGCACTCCGCATGATCGCCGAGGAAGAGCGCCTTACGGCCGGTCTCCGGGTGCCTGCGCACCACCGGGTGCGCGACCGGCGGCACCTCGGCCTTCTGGGCGGCCGTCATGGGATCGTGGCCGTGCCGGCGGCTGCGCGAGAAGTCTAGGTTGTGGACAGCCTTCAGCCTGCTGAGGCGCGCTTTCCAATCGGCGCTCAGTGCGTCGTAGGCGCCGTACATATCGGCGAAATGGGTCTCGCCGTCGTGCGCCGGCACCTGCTCGGCGTACATGAGGGTGGCAAGCCCGGTCGCCGGGCGCCAGGAGCCGTCGGTGTGCCAGTGCAGCGTGCCGAGGTCAGGATGCTGACCGTTCGGTACGCCGCTCTCGTCCAGGTTTGTCAGAAGGTAGATCTCCGGATGATCGGCGTAGCCGTGATACTGGTTCATCACGTGGACCTGGACCTCGCCGAAACAGCGCGCGAAGGCCACTTGCGTGGCGGGCGGCAGGTCGACGTCTCGGAACAGCAGGAGCTGGTGCTGGAGAAAGGCCTCGTGGAGCTGCGCGAAGACCGCCGGCGCCATGGCCGCCTCGAGCGTGAGGCCGACGACCTCGGCGCCGAGCGCAGGACCGAGCGGGCGCAGGTCGAGCGCCTTGTCCGAGCTTCCTTCCCGGGCTCGCCGTGGCCGCGCGATCTTGGACATCGCCCTGCCCTCACCGCTTGGCATTCTCCCCTCCTTGCGCCATAGAGAATGGGCCGATCAGCAACGCGAGTTTAGTCCAGCGTTCGCCGGCAGAGAATGCCTGACCGCCCGCGCGCGGGGACCGCACAAGCACCGAGATTCACGGGAGATAAGGGATGAGCGTCACCATCTACCACAACCCGCGCTGCAGCAAATCGCGCCAGACCCTGGCGCTCCTGCGCGACAAGGGCATCGAGCCGGAGGTGGTGGAATATCTGCAGCGCCCGCCCAAGGCGGCCGAGCTGAAGCGGATCCTGGGCTTGCTCGGCCTCGGCGCCCGTGCGCTGATGCGGCGCAAGGAAGCGGCCTACAAGGAGCTCGGCCTCGCCGACGAGGCGCTGAGCGAGGCCGCACTGGTCAAGG
>JAKSDN010000623.1 GCA_022360075.1 Kiloniellales bacterium
CCCCGCTTCGTCATCGGATAGCCGTCCAGCGCCGAGGCCGCGGCCTCGGGCGTCCCCGGGGAGTTGAGCAGGATCGCAGGGATCGCGCCGCCTGAGGTGCCACCCTTGTTGACGCCGACCAGAAAGGCGATCGCGGCCAAGGGCGACATGTAGAAGGTGACGGGAATCAGGACCGCCAGCGCCGTGACGCTGCCCAGGCCCGGAATCGCGCCGATCACGATCCCAAGCGTGATGCCGCCGAAGATGAAGGCGAGGTTGGTCAAGGTCATCGCGGCGCCGAAGCCGGCAACGAGCTGCTCGATCATCGCGCGATTCCTTCGGCGACCGAGAGGGGCTGCGGGTCGGGGTGTTTTGAGACCATCGGGGCTTTAAGAGCCTGCCTCGAAATGAATCCTGCGAGATCCAAGAGTTGTCATACGTTGTTTGTCATCACCCGGCTTGACCCGGTGATCCAGAATGGCGCCTGGGTCAAGCGATGCCTGGATTGCCGGATCAAGTCCGGCAATGACAAGCGAAGAGATTCTTTGCTCCAGGTTTTTGTTCCACAAACAATCATTCTCGGTCCGGCTCTACGGCAGTGCGACGCTGAAGATCATCCAGGCAAGCCGATCGACCGCGAGAGGAAAGAGCGACGCGAGCAGCAGGATCTGCCACCAGACCTTGCGGCCGCCGACGACCATCCAGAGCGCGATCAGGATCGGCATGGTCGCGAGAAAACCGACCTCCGAAAGGCCCAGGACGACGAGAACGCTGAGAGCGGTCCAGGCCGCCACCTCGATCAAGACCGAGAGGCCGCCTTTGGCCGTCCCGCTCCGGCCCCAATGCCTGAGCCGGACGGCCACCATCAGAACCGAGAGGGCTAGAACGGTCGCGGCGGCGAGCGTTGGAAAGACGCCGGGCGAGAGATCGTGCTCGCTGGCCGAGGACTCCGTGTGGTTGGGCACGAGCCACAGCAGGGCGAAAAGCGATATCGCCGCCAGGATCGCGCCGGCGGCGATGTCGAGCTGCGGCGAGGCGCCGTCAGGCTGCGCTTCGTCTCGCGGGATCGGGCGATCCGTCACGGCTGGGCGGGGGCCTCACATCACTGGGTCTTTTCGACGACCGTCTTGAGGCCGCTGACGGTCTCGGCGATGTCGGCCGAGAGGGCCTGCGAACCGACGAACTTGACGGGGAACTTGAGCTTGTTCGTCACCAGGTCGGCGAAATCCGCATCCTTCGTCGCCTTTTCCACGGCGGCCTCCAGCGTCGCGACGATTTCCGCGGGCGTGCCCTTCGGGACGACGATCACGGCCTGGCTCGGCATGGCGATGCCGTAGAGCTCGGCGATCGAGGGGATGTCGGGCGATGCCAGCAGGCGCGTCCCGTTCATCGACGCCAGCACCTTCATGTCCTCGCCATAGCGATTGTGGATGCCGCCGCTCCAGGCGAAGTCGATCTTGCCGCCGAGCAGGAAGGGCACCATCTCGCCGCCGCCCTTGGTCGGAATGCCGGTCCAGTTCACGCCCTCGGTGCTGCCGATGAAGTCGATGTAGGCGCGCGACATCGCGCTCTGATCGGCGTAGTTCAAGCTGTTCGTCTTGGCATGGGCGACCAGCTCTTGCAGCGTGTCGAAAGGCGCGTCGGCCTTGGCGACGATGGCCTGCTGATACTCGGTGATCTGTCCGACGTAGGTGAAGCTCTCCAGGTCGAACTCGACCTTCTGGGTCATGGGCGGCCAGAGCAGCGAGGCCGTGGCGGCGAAGAGCAGGGTGTAGCCGTCCGGCGCCGAGGCGGCGACTTCCGTTGCGCCCACCGCACCGCCGCCGCCAGGACGGGTCCTGACGATCACCTTGGTGCCGAGCTCCGCGGCCAGGGCCTTGGAGTAGAGCCGGGCCATCGTTTCCGTGCTGCCGCCCGCCTTGTAGGGAACGACGAGCGTGACCGGCTTCTCCGGATAGTCGGCCCGCACCTCGGGCGCGACCGTCGCGCCGGCGAGGGCGACGGCCCCGGCGACGAGAGCGGACAGAACGTGAAGGGATTTTGCGACTGCCATCTGTTCCTCACTCTTTGTTCGTTGCCGCCAACTCCAACGTTTGGCGTTTGCAAAACTATATAGTTTTTGGCTAAGCTTGTATAGTGTGATTTTCGCGGTCTAGAGCCGGGGCGGGAGCGACGATGGCGAGTCAAGTGGACGGGCCTGTGACCGAGGCGATGGTGGGCGAGGTCTGGCCGGCGGCCCAGCCCGGCGACGATCCGGTGCTCTACGGACACGTCCGGCTCGAGCCGAAAGACCCGGTCGAGGTGCGCAGCCACCAGACCTTTCGTCTCACCTACACCGCGGGCCGCTACGGCCTGGACGACACCGGCGCCATCCGCGTCGTCTTCCGCGCGCTCGGCGACTGGGGCCGCCTTCAGACGGAGGATCCCGCGGCGCCCAACTACGTCACCGCCTCGACCAGCAGCGGCGTCCCGCTGCTGGTCGACTACAGCCGCTACGGGCTGTCGCCGCGCCCGCGCTGGAAGGCGCTGACGGTGCGCGTGAGTGGTGGCTTCTTGCGCGAGGGCGACGAGATCACGGTGGTCTTCGGCGACACCGCGGGCGGCTCGCCGGGCATGATCATGCAGACCTTCGCGGAGGCGGGATTCGAGTTCAAGGTCCTGGCCGACGTTTGCGCGGTCGGGCATTTCCTGCCGGTCGCCGAGACGCCTTCGGTCGCGGTCGTGCCCGGGGCGGCGGTCTGCTGGCGCGCGGTCCTGCCCAGCCTCCGGCGGCCCGGAGAGGCCTTCCGCTTCGGCCTGAAGGCGGAGGACAAGTGGGGCAACCCGACCGACCTGGCCTCCGGCAGCTTCACCCTGAAGCCGACGCTGCCAGTCGAGGGGCTGCCCTCCGAGTTCGTCTACCGGACCGGCATCAAGGCGGTCAGCTTCGATGCCCTGACGGTGGCGGAGGAGGGCGTGCTGCGGATCTCGGTCTTCGATAGGAGCGGGGCGCAGGTCGCGGAGTCGCATCCCCTGGTCGTGCGCGAGGGGCCCTATGCGGGCTATTGGGGCGACCTGCATGGCCAGAGCGGCGAGTCGATCGGGGTGACCACCTCGCGCGAGTACTTCGACTTCGCCCGCAACAAGTCCTTCCTCGACGTCACCAGCCATCAGGCCAACGACTTCCAGGCGAACAACGCCTTCTGGCGTTACGTGAACGAGCTGACGGCGGAGTTCAACGAGGAGGGCACCTTCGTCACCTTTCCGGGCTACGAATGGTCGGGCAACACCGCGGTCGGCGGCGACCGCAACGTCTACTTCCGGGAGGAGGGGCGCCAGATCCACCGCTCGTCGCACGCGCTGCTGATCGACCGATCGGATCTCGACACCGACGCGCCCGATGCCCGCAAGCTGTTCAAGAGCCTCGAGGGCGAGGACGCGGTCGTCTACGCGCATGTCGGCGGGCGCTACGCCGACATCGGCTACGCCCACGACCCCAAGCTCGAAACGGCGATGGAAATCCACTCGGCCTGGGGCACCTTCGAGTGGCTGCTGACCGATGGTTTTCCCCTGGGCCATCGCAGCGGCGTGGTCTGC
>JAKSDN010000961.1 GCA_022360075.1 Kiloniellales bacterium
CCGGTGGTGAAGCAGACGACGTTGGCGCCGCTCGCCACCTGGCCCGTGATGGAACAGGGATCGTAGCCCGGCGAATCCATGAAGACGAAGCCGTTGGTGTCGATCGGCTCGGCGTAGCGGTAGACGCCGCAGAGGTTCGAGGTACCGCCCTTGGCGGCTGCACCGAGGGACTTCTCCAAGATGGTGGTCAGACCGCCCGCCTTGTTGCCGGGCGAGGGGTTGTTGTTCATCTCGCCGCCGTTGCGCCGGGTGTAGTCCTCCCACCAGCGGATGCGCTCGATCAGCTTTTCGGCGACCGCGCTCGAGACGGCGCGCCGGGTCAGGAGATGCTCGGCACCGTAGATCTCCGGCGTCTCGCTGAGGATCGCCGTGCCGCCGTGGCGCACCAGCAGGTCCACGGCCGCGCCGAGCGAGGGGTTGGCGGTGATGCCGGAGTAGGCGTCCGAGCCGCCGCATTGCAGCGCGAGCGTTAGCTCGCTCGCCGGCAGCGGCTCGCGGCGGACCTCGTTCGCGGCCGGCAGCATCTCGCGGATGATCGCCATGCCGTGCTCGACCGTGCGCCGGGTGCCGCCGGTCTCCTGGATGGTCATGGTGCGAAATCCGGGGCCGCGCTGGATGCCGTAGGCCTCCAGCAAGAAGTCGATCTGGTTCACCTCGCAGCCTAGGCCGACCATGAGAATGCCGGCGAAGTTGGGGTGGCGCGCGAAGCCCCAGAGCGTGCGCTGCAGGTTGGCGTAGCCTTCGCCGTTGTCGGCCATGCCGCAGCCGGTCGAGTGGACCAGCGCGACCACGCCGTCGACGTTGGGATAGTCGGCGAGCTCCGAACGGTCGAAGGACTCGGCGATGTAGCGCGCGACCGTGGCCGAGCAGTTCACCGACGTCAGCACGCCGATGTAGTTGCGCGTGCCGACCCGACCGTTCGCGCGACGAATGCCGCGAAAACCGGCGCGCTCCGCGTCGTTGAAGTAGGCGGTCGGCTTGGCCTCGCTGCAGGCGGCGTAGTCGCGCGCGAAGTCCTTCATCTCGACGTTCTGCACGTGCAGGTGCTGGCCCGGCGCGACGGCCTCGCTGGCGAAGCCGATGATCTGGTCGTACTTCCGCACGGCCTCGCCCGCGCCGATCGCCTGGGTCGCGACCTTGTGACCCGCCGGCACGTGCTCGACCACGGTGACTCCTTCGCCAGGCAGTGTCGTCCCGGGCAATAGGTCGCTGCGCGCGACGACGACGTTGTCGGCGGCGTTCAACCGAATGGTGAGGGCGGGGCTTTCGCTCATGGTGCCTGTCCGGGCGAGTGGTCGAGGGGCGGCAAGCCTAGCACGCGCCCATTGCTTTGCCACGCGCGGCAAGAGGAAGCCCGGACTTGGCCCGCGTGCTTCCGGCCAGAGACCGGCTCGACCCGATTTGGGCGCCCGCCACTCGCGCAAAACCAAGGACAAGAGCAGAAGACTAGCGGATAGAGACTAATATAAAACGACTATTTCTAACTATTAATTCCTTCTTTGTATTCAAGGTCTAGTAATTCAGGTAGTCCGCTGAATTTCGACTTCACGCGCATTTCGGGGTCCCCAATGAGGAATTTCATCGTTGTCGCCTTCTTGTCGGCCGGCTCGGGCCTCTTCTGCGCGCCGGCTCCTGTTCTGGCCGAAACCGATATCGAGAGTTTGAGGAGAGATTTTCGCCGGCCGGCCGAGATTCCCTTTCCCTCCGATGCGCCCTATTCGCTGCACATCGCGACGCTTGGAAAGATGCTGTTCTACGACCCGCGCCTGTCGGGGGCGCAGAACATGAACTGCGCGAGCTGTCACAATCCCTCGTTCGGCTACGAGACGCCGGTGCCGACGGCGATCGGCGCGGCCAACACGCCGCTCGGTCGCCACGCGCCGACGGTGCTCAACCTGGCCTGGACCCCTCATTTCTTCTGGGACGGCCGTGCCGCGACGCTCGAAGAACAGGCGGCCGGCCCGATCACGGCGCCGGTCGAGATGAACGCGCGCTTCGAGGAGGTCGTCGACCGCCTGGAAGCCATCGAGGAGTACCGGACCTGGTTCGAGCGCCTCTTTCCCGGGCAGGGCGTCGCGCGCGAGACCATCCTGACGGCGATCGCGACCTACGAGCGCACGGTCGTCTCCGGCGTCGCGCCCTTCGACCGCTGGGTCGAAGGCGACGACGAGGCGATCTCGGAGTCCGCCAGGCGCGGCTTCGGGCTGTTCGTCGGCAAGGCGCAATGCAGCCTCTGCCACTCCGGCTGGAACTTCACCGACGATCGCTTCCACGACATCGGCCTGCCCTCCGATGATATCGGCCGCGCCGCCTATGAACCGGACAATCCGCTCGCGCGTCACGCCTTCAAGACGCCCGGTCTGCGCAACCTGACCTACCGCGCGCCCTTCATGCACGACGGCTCGCTCCCCGACCTCGAGTCGGTGGTCGTGCACTACGAGACCGGCGGCATAGAGCGCCGCTCGCTCTCGCCAATGATGGCTCCGATCGAGCTTTCGGACGCGGAACGGACGGACCTCGTCGCCTTCCTGCGCTCGCTGACGGCGGAGCGAACGGATACGCCGATCCCGGTGCTGCCGAATTGAGAGGAGAGCGGCCATGTCCATTCGCACCCGACTGAAGCTCGTCGTCCTCATGATGTCGCTGGCCGGTCTCCTGGCGGTCGGCAGCGTCGGCCTGATCGGTTGGTCGGCGATTACCAAGACCCACGACGTGCTCGGCATGGCGCTCCTCGCGCAGCGCAGCGCCGGCATTGCCGCCCAGCGGCTGAGCGATGCCGAGGAGATCGCCAAGGGCGTCTTGGCCATGACGCGCCTGCACGAACCGAGCGAATACCTGCCGGCCTTCGACAAGGCGGCCGCCGACGTGCGGCAGGGGATCGGCGAGATCCGCGTGGCCGGGCTTTCGGACGAGATCGTGGAGGAAAGCCATGCCGCCGTGGCGGCGCTGGATGATTGGGTTTCGGCGACACGGCAGGCGATCTCCGGCGAGGCGCAGACGTCGCTTCCGACGACCCATGTGCTCGATACGCGACGGGCGGATGTCGCCGCCCGCGTGAAGGCCCTTGCCGATCAGGTCAATATCTCCGCCGAAACGATCGCAAGCGAGGTCGAGACGCGCTCCACCGCCTGGCTCGCCGTCGCCTCGGTGGTACTGATCGTCGTTTTGATGGCCGCGGCGTTCTTCGGGCTCGTTGTCGCCGAGCGCATCACGGGCGCGGTGACGCGGACGATCCGCGCCATGGAGCGGCTGGCCGACAACGACACCGACGTCACGTTGACGGACGGCGGCCGCGAGGACGAGATCGGTGCCATGGTCCGGGCCGTCGCCGTCTTCCGCGACAACGCGATCGAGCGCGTCAAGCTGGAGTCGGCCCGGCGCGAGGAGACGAAGGCGCGGCAGGCACGCGAGACCAAGCTGCGCGATCTGATCGCCGGCTTCGATTCCAGTATCGGGGAGGTGGTCTCCGGCATCGACGGCGCGGCCGACCAGATGAGCGAGACCGCCACGACGCTTTCCAGCATCGCCGACGAAACGCGCAACCAGACGGCCTCGGCGGCGGCTTCCACCAACGAGGCTTCGACCAGCATGCAAGGGGTCGCAAGCTCGGTGGAGCAGCTCTCCGCCTCGATCGGCGAGATCGAGAAGCGGCTTGAGCGCGCGACGAAGGTCGTCACCGACGCGGCGACGCATGCCAGCAAGACCAACAATGAGGTGGCGGAGCTCGCCAACGCCGCGCGGCGGATCGGCGAGGTCGTCGTCCTGATCCAGGCGATCGCCGAGCAGACCAACCTGCTGGCGCTCAACGCCACGATCGAGGCGGCGCGGGCCGGCGACGCCGGCAAGGGCTTTGCCGTCGTGGCCGGCGAGGTCAAGGCGCTGGCCAACCAGACGGCAAAGGCGACCGAGGAAATCGCCGAGCACATCGAAAGCGTTCAGGGCTCGACCAACAGCGCCGTGGGTGCGATCGGCGAGATCGCCGAGACCATGACCGAGGTCACCTCGATCACCGACACCATCGCCGGCGCGATCGAAGAGCAGGCGGCGGCATCGCAGGAGATCTCCCGCAGCGTCCAGGACGCCGCCAACGGCACGGTCGATATCGCGCGTAACGTCGGCGACATCTCCAGCGCCCTCGACGAGACCGCCCAGTCGGCCGGCTACGTCCGGACTTCGTCGCAGGAGCTCGGCAAGCAGGCCACGGCGCTGCGCGAGGGCGTCTCGACCTTTCTGCAGGCCGTCGCCGCGGCGTGACAACGGAGGTCTTCGATCGTCACCTGAGTGGCGCGCCCAAACGCCCTTCGTTGCTCGTCAGAACCGCCTTATGGACCTCATCCTGAGCTTGTCGAAGAGTGAGGTTCGCTCCGGCTTTGCCCCTTGCACCGTCCGCCACGACGTTTACCAGGAACCGCCCACAGATTAAGCTGTGAGGAAGAACCGGGGAGGCGTCGTCGTGACGGAGCACAGTTCCGAGAAGATCGCCGCGATCCATCGCCAGCTGCACAGCCGCCTGCCGTCGGAGCCGGCGTTGCGCGCCAAGGCACTGGAAAGTCTGCTGGTCGAGAAGGGCCTGCTGAAGCCCGATACGGTCGACGCCTGGATCGAGCTCTACCGCGACCAGATCGGGCCCATGCGTGGCGCCCAGGTCGTCGCCCGCTCCTGGGTCGACCCCGCCTACCGGGAGCGGTTGCTGGCAAACGCGACCGATGCGATCGCCGAGTTCGGCTTCGCCGGTCATGCGACCGGCCATCTGCAAGCCGTCGAGAACAGCGACAGCCTGCACAACCTCGTCGTCTGCACGCTCTGCTCCTGCTATCCCTTCTCGCTGCTCGGCATGTCGCCGGCCTGGTACAAGGCCAATGCCTATCGTGCGCGCGCCGTGCGCGATCCGCGCGGCGTGCTGGCAGAGTTCGGGGTCGAGATCGACGACAGCGTCGAGGTCCGGGTTTGGGACTCGACCTCGGAGCGCCGCTACCTCGTCGTCCCGCAACGGCCGGCGGGTGTTGAGGACTGGAGCGAGCAGGCCCTGGCGGGGTTGGTGACGCGCAATTCCATGATCGGCACCGATCGCGATCTCTCGCCGCAGCGGGGAGAGCGCTGATGGACGGTCCGCACGATCTCGGCGGGCGCGAGGGCTTCGGCCCGATCGAGATGGAGGACGACTACCGGCCTTTTCACGAGGACTGGGAAGGCCCGGCCTTCGCAATGCTCCTGAGCGCGGGCGGCCACGCCGGCTGGACGATCGACTGGTTCCGCCATTGCCGCGAGCTGATCGCGCCCGTCGACTACCTGGAGCGGCCCTACTTCGATCAATGGGTCCAGACCCTGACCGCCCAGATGATCGACTCCGGCTATCTGACCCTGGAGGAGATCGTCAGCGGACGCTCGGAACGTGCAACTGAGCCCGACGTGCCACCGGCGAGCGCGGCCTCCGCCAAGGCGCGCGTCGCCAATCCGGCCAGCTTCGAGCGCGAGATCGATACAGCCCCGCGCTTTGCCGTCGGCGACCGCGTGACCACGCGCCGCTTCGGCCATTCGGGGCACACGCGCCTGCCGGGCTACGCACGCGGGCGGGCAGGCATCGTGCATGCCCGCCACGGCGCCCACATCCTGCCGGATGCGAGCGCGCAGGGCGAAAAGCTCGCCGAGCACCTCTACACGGTCGCCTTCGAGGCGTCCGAGCTTTGGGGCGAAGCGCAGGGCCGGCGCGACCGCGTCTTCATCGATCTTTGGGAGAGCTATCTTGAGCAGCCCTGAGGCCGCGCTCGGGCCGCTGCGCCGCAAGGACGACGATCCCGTTTTCGACGAGCCCTGGCAGGCGCAGGCCCTGGCGATGGCGGACTCCCTGGTCCGCGCGGGCGTCATCTCGCCGTCGGACTGGGCGGAGACCTTGGGTGCGCAACTGGAGAGCCTCTACGCGCAAGGCGAATCGGACGACAGCGAGACCTACTACGGTGCGGTGCTGGCCGCGCTCGAGCAGCTCCTCGACCAGGGCGGCGCCGTGCGGCGCGAGGACCTGTCGGTTCGACGCGATGCCTGGGCACGCGCTTATCTGAACACGCCGCACGGCGAACCCGTCGAGCTGGAACGCGAGTGACGGTTTCGTCGCGCGCCCAGATTCTTCTCTTTTGGCGCTTCGCGCCAGCCCCCCACCCGGCGCTTCGCGCCGACCTCCCCCTCGAGGGGGGAGGTTATAAACTGTTGCCGTGGCACTCATATTCCCACCCCCTTTGAGGGGGAGGGGGGCGTCCGCGAAGCGGACAAGACAAGAAGAGGCGAAGGGTGCCTTCAAGCCACCTGCGATCGCGCCCGACGCCAATCTCTGCGGCCTACGCGGGGTTCCCCTCGAGCAGCGGGATCTGCTGCCAGCTCTCGCCGGTGGCGATCACACAGCTTCGCCCGTTAGGCTCGGAGACGAGCACGGTCCAGGACCCCGAGTCGCTCACGAACAGCTCGAACATCGCGTTGCCGCTCGGGGTGAGGCCACGCCCGATGACCTCTTCGTCGAAGTTCTTCTTGAGCTGGACTGCCGCTTTCTCGTGCGGAACGCAAACCTGCTGAGCATCTGCGGGTTGAGCCGAAAGCAGCAATGCCGAAGCGACCGCTATCGCGCTCAAGGCTTGGCTTGCCGGTTTCATCGTACTGCCTCCGTTGGCGTTGAACCTTTTGGTAGTCCTAGGCCAGGTAAGCAGCGGCTGTTTCTCAGGCGTGTCGCGTCGTTAACTTTCTCGTTTCAATTGTTTCCGCCTGCGGTGCGATCCGGGTAGCGCCGCCCGTCAGCCTTGCTTCGCCGCGTCGGCGGTCTGCGCGCCGCTGCCTTCGAGCAGGGGCGCCAGGGCCGGTGCCAGAGTTTTCAAGAGCTGGGCCGGCAGCGACGAGGTGAAGCCGTAGTCCGCGGCCTCGGGCCCGTCGACGTAGGCGGTGA
>JAKSDN010000691.1 GCA_022360075.1 Kiloniellales bacterium
CGCTCCTAGGTCGTCAGGATCCCGCGGCAGAACCGCCTCGGCACCGACAGCCATCACGGCCTCGGCCTTGGCCCCGCTGCAAAGCGCCACCGCCATGGCACCGCGGCGCCGTACAAGCTGAACCAGCGCGGAGCCCACGCCGCCCGAAGCGCCCGGTATCAGCACCACGTCGCCGCGTTCGACTTGGGCGCGCTCCAGCATGTTCTCGGCGGTGATCGAAGAAGTCGCGAAGGTCGCCAGCTCGGCATCGTCGAGCGCGCTTTCGATCGGATGGACGTTCCTGGCCGGCGCGGTGGTGTACTCGGCATAGCCGCCGTCACGTTCCGAGCCGAGATAGCCGCACTTGTCGAGGTTCAAGGGATCGTCCCAGTCCCGCAGCCAAGTGTCGATCAGGACCCGTTTGCCTAGAAGCTCTTCGGGTGCCCGGTCACCCAGCGCGACGACACGGCCGCAAACGTCGGCACCCTGAATGCGGGGAAAGCCGATCCCCGCACCGCCCCAGGCCGCGTCATCGTCATCGGACTGGGCGAAGCCCTCGGCCCCACCCTCGGCCGTCGTGCCTTCGGTGACCGATTTGCTGTACCAGGCGGTGCGCGTGTTGACGTCGGTGTTGTTCATGCCGCAGGCACCGACCTCGACGAGCACCTCGCCCTCGCCGGGCGCCGGCACCGGCCAGTCCTCATGGAAGACCAGCTTGTCGAGCCCGCCGTGGCCGGTCAGGACCACCGCCCTCATCTGCCGGGGTAACGCGGTCATGGTGAAGCTCTATCCCCGCCACTAGGCCGCTTCGCCGTCCAGCTCGGCGAAGACCTTGCGCGCGATGCGGAAGCACTCGACGCCGCAGGGAAAGCCGCAGTAGGCGGTGATCTGGGTCAGGATCGCGCGCAGCTCCTCGCGGGTGACGCCGTTGTTGATCGCGCCGCGAAAGTGCAGCTCGAACTCGTGCATGCGGTTCAGCGCGGCGATCATGCCGAGGTTCAGGAGGCTGCGCTGCTTGAGATCGAGCGTGTCATCGCCCCAGCAGGCGCCCCAACAGTACTCGGTCAGGATTTCCTGGAAGCCGCGGTTGAAGTCGTCGGCGGAGTCCAGCGACTTGGATACGTAGGCCTCGCCCAGCACCGCCTTGCGCACCGCCAAGCCCTTGTCGAAACGTTCCTGGTCCATGGGTCCTTCCCCTCTCGTTGCGTTGGATCAGAGTCGGACTTTAGGTTGGTCTTGCGGGCGCGTCATGCTTCGCATGTTGGTTCCCGCAGTTGAGACGCATGTGCCCTTGGCGAGATGTGCGCTGGACAACCATTGTGCGTCCTTCGAGACGCCCCTTCGGGGCTCCTCAGGATGAGGATTGTTCTTCGTGCCAAATCAAATGGTCCTCATCCTGAGGAGCCCGCGATAGCGGGCGTCTCGAAGGGTTCGGTACGAACCGCGCGAAGCGCTTGGCGATCTCTGTGCAAGCCCGCCACCGGCATCCCTCCCAGCCTTAGTCCCGGACCGCCCGACAAGCCCCGTCCAGCGCCTCCGCCGTCTCCGTGAAGTCCGCATCGTCATTGACGCTCGCAACGAAGCGGCGCACGCCCGGCAGCACGTAGCCGCCCCGGCGCAGCAGCGCCAGGTCGAGGCGGCGCATGAGCGCGGTATCGC
>JAKSDN010000926.1 GCA_022360075.1 Kiloniellales bacterium
AGCCTTTCGCACTTCTGGTTCTGGCGGAAGGAGACCGGAATCGTCGGGCTCGAGGATGTTCGGATCCGCTGCGGGCCGGGTGATGCGGACAGTGCTTCGGTGCCTGGGCGCCGCCGCTATACATCGGAGCCGACGGGTTAGGATTCAGCCGGCGTGGCAATTCAGGGCCAACGCACGGCTGGTAGTCGGATGGATTGCTTTGCTCCGCTCGCAATGACGAAACTTATCGTCACGAGTCACATTCAACACAGGTTGGTATTGTAAGAGGGGCAAAAGTCCGGGCAGCGTTGCGGTATCGAGCGATGGTGGCGCTTTCTGGTCTCGGCTGCATTACTGGTGTGCGTGCTTCGAGACGCCCCTTCGGGGCTCCTTAGCATGAGGACAGGTTTTTGATGGCATTAAGATTGGACCTCATGCTGAGGAGCGCTCGACAGAGCGCGTCTCGAAGCACGCAGGCTCTCCATCCAGCGCTCCAAGCCTCTTGCCGTTCCTGTCGTAGAACGCCGATCCACTCTCGCCCGGACTCTTGACCCTCTTACGTTGGTATTAGATTAACATTATGAAATACAAAGATATTTGAACGACTAGAGATCACCCTACAAATCCTTACAGAGCCTCAGCGCATCGTAGATCGCGGCGTGGATGTTGCGTGATGAGACGGCGTCGCCGATGCGGAAGAGCTGGTAGGCGCCGTCCGGGTTGCTGACCAGCGTTTGCGGCCGGCCGGCGATCAGGGCCTGGTAGTCGACCTCGCCGCGGGTGCTCGAGCCTTCCTTCAGGTCGAAATAGATGTCGTCGAGCGGCAGCGTGCCGTGCTCGACCACGACCTGGTCGACCAGCCGCTCCTCGGTCTTATCCGTGTAGTCGCTGCCCAGGGTGGCGGAGAGCTTGTTGCCGTCACGGCGCACGGTGAGCAGCCGGGTGTTGATGGTGATGCGCACGCCCCTTTCCTTGAAGCAACGCGCGTAGGGCACGTGGTTGAGCCCGCCGATTTCGGGCGCGAAATAGCGCTCGGGCGTGACCAGCTCGAGCTCGGCGCCGGCCGCGGCGGTCAGCTCGGCGGCCTGCAATCCCGGATGGGCGCCGTTGTCGTCGAACAGCAAGACTTGCTCGGCCGGCTTGGCATCGCCGGCCAGGATGTCCCAGCTCGTCACCACGAGGTCCTCGCCCGCGTCGAGAATCGCGCTGTTGGGCAGGCCGCCGGTGGCGATGATCACCACTTCCGGTTCCTCGGCCAGCACATCAGCGGCCTCGGCCCAGGTGTTGGTTCGCAGTTCGACGCCCCGGGCCTCGCAGCGCTCCAGCCGCCAGTCGGCGATGCCGATCAGCTCCTTGCGCCGTTGCAGGCGGGCGGCGAGGCGGACCTGGCCGCCGGGCTGGTCGGCGGCCTCGAAGAGCAGCACGCGATGGCCGCGCTCGCCGCAGACCCGCGCGGCCTCGAGCCCGGCCGGTCCCGCGCCGACCACGACGATCCGGCGAGAGGGGCCATCCGAACGGGCCACGACATGCGGTATCGTGGCTTCGCGGCCGGTCGCCGGATTGTGGATGCAAAGCGCCTCGTGGCCCTCGTAGATCCGGTCCAGGCAATAGGTCGCGCCGACGCAGGGCCGGATCTCCGGCTCGCGGCCTTCGACGACTTTCAGCGCGATGTGCGGGTCGGCGATGTGGGCGCGGGTCATGCCGACCATGTCGAGCTTGCCCTCGGCGACGGCATGGCGCGCGGTAGCGACGTCGTTGATGCGTGCGGCATGGAAGACGGGGAACTTGGTCTCGGACCGCACCTCCCCGGCGAAGTCCAGGTGCGGCGAGGCGCGCATGCCCTGGACCGGGATCACGCCGGTCAAGGCCGCATCGGTCTCGATGTGGCCGCGGATCACGTTCAGGAAATCGATCTGGCCGGTCGCCACCAGGCGCCGGGCGATCTCCAGCCCCTCCTCTTTGGACAGCCCGCGCTCCCAATCCTCGTCGACCACGAG
>JAKSDN010000472.1 GCA_022360075.1 Kiloniellales bacterium
ACTACAAGGAACGCGGCTGGATGTAGACCGCGTGAAACGCTTGCGCAGAAGACCCTTGGGGGGAGCGCGCTCCCCCTTCTTTTTTCCGTTCGCCCTGTAAGAGGAGCAAAAGTCGGGGCGAGAATTGATCGTCGTTCTGCGACAGCAACGGCAAGGGGCTTGGCGCGCTGGACAAACAGCCTGCGTGCTTCGAGACGCGCTCTGTCGAGCGCTCCTCAGCATGAGGAGCAATCTTGTGATGCCAGCAAAAGACCTTCCTCATGCCGAGGAGCCCCAAAGGGGCGTCTCGAAGCACGCACCCCAGCGCTGCAGCCAAGACCGCAATGCGCCACCATCGCTGATACTGCCAACACTGCCCGGACTTTTGCCCCTTTGACCTTACTGCGGCCTATGTCTAGAGCGCCGCGACGAGCGCTTCCAGCAAGGCCGACGTCGCCTGGGACGGCGTCGTACGCTGGGGCGTCAGGGCGACGACGGTCCAGTCCTGGGGCGGCTCGATGGCGAGAGTCACCAGAGGTTCCGGCGAGTAGTCGCGCGCCACGGTCGGATCGATGACGGCGATGCCGGCGCCGGCCACGACCATGTTGCAAACGGCACGCTGGGTGCGCACCTCGGCCACGATCCGAGGCCGCAAGCCCGCCGCATCGAACATCTGCTCGACCGCGGCGCGGAAGGGACTGCCGAGCGAAAGCGCGATGAAAGGCTGTGCCGCGAGATCGGCGATCCGCACCTTGCGCTTCGCACTCAAGGCATGCTCGGCCGGGCAGACGCAAACGGCCTGCTGCTCCGCGATCGGATGCTGCGCGAGGCCGCTGTCGGCGATCGGCGCCGTCGCCACGCCGAGGTCGAACTGCTCGGAGAGCACGCGGGCCACGGTCTCCTTCTTCGGCGCGCTCTCCAGCTCGATCACGACGCCCGGGCGCTCGCTCAGAAAGCCGCCGATGACACGCGACACGAAGCCGTCCGCATAGGCCGGCATGGCGATCACGCGAACGCGGCCCAGGCGATGGCGCCGGATCGCCTCGGCCGCCTCGGCGATCAGGTCCATGCCGCGGAACGAGCGCTCGACCTCTTCGTAGAGCAGACGCCCGTCGCGCGTCGGAAAGAGACCGCGCTGGCGCCGCTCGAACAAGGCGAAGCCGACCTGCCGCTCCAGATCGGCGATCAGGCGGCTGACCGCCGGTTGCGTGATGTAGAGCGCATCGGCCGCGGCCGTGGCCGAGCCGAGCTGGACGGCGACCCGGAAGGCCTCGACCTGGCGATGGTTCAGCATGAGGGCAGCTCCATGGCTGGCATAATATTCCAACATAATATTCGTTTTGAAAATAATTGGATATTGTTGCTGAGCCCGCCTATCTAGAGGGCGGCCCGCGCTGTGCGGGCGCGCGGACGAAGACCCATGGAAATGACCGCCTTCGCGTTGCACGCCGCCGTTCTGGGCGCCGCCCTGATCCAGGCGGCCACCGGCATCGGCTTCGGCGTGATCGCCGGCCCGGTCATCCTGCTGACTCTGAACAGCGGGGTTGCGGTGCAGGTGACCATCCTGCTGAGCCTGCTGATCGCCGTGATCCTGGCGCCCTCGCTCTACCGCCAGGTCGACTGGCGCTTTCTGCGCCGCCTTTTGATCGGCAGCCTGTTCGGACTGCCCCTCGGGCTCCTGGTCTTCGTCCTGATCGATGTCGATTGGCTCAAGCTGCTCGCCGGGATCGCGGTGCTCCTGATGGCGGTCTCCGCCTCCGGCCTGATGGCCGCGCGCCGAAGCGACGGCGAGGCTCCCGCCCGCCGTTGGGGCGATCTCGGGGTGGGCCTGGTCTCGGGCGCCATGAGCAGCAGCCTGGCCATGCCCGGGCCCGTAGCGGCGGCCCGTATGTCGGCACTCGACCAGAGCAAGCAGTGCATCCGGGCCACCATCCTGGTGCTCTTCGTGTTCTCCTACGGCGCCGCCATCGCGCTGCAAGCCAGCCTGATCGAGGTCTCCGGCGAGACCCTGTCGCTCGCCGCTACGCTGGCGCCGGCCACCCTGGTCGGCCTGCTGCTCGGCCGCTGGGCGCTCGCCTGGATCAGCGAGGCGATGTTCCGCCGGCTCCTCCTGCTGGTGCTGGTCGCGACCTCGGCCAGCCTTCTGTTCAACGCCATTCAAGGGTTGATCGATCGTGCTTAACCTCAACCTCTCCCCGGCCACGGCGCCCCGCAGCCTCGGCTCGTTGGCGGCGCTGCCCCGCGCGCGGCTCGGCCACGGCCCGACGCCGCTCGAATCCATGCCCAACCTGGCCGCCGAGCTCGGCGACGTCCGGCTGGCGGTGAAGCGTGACGACTGCGGCGGCCTCGCCTTCGGCGGCAACAAGGTGCGCCAGCTCGAGTTCTACCTGGGCGAGGCCTTGACCCAGGCCGCCGACACGATCCTGATCACCGGCGCGGTGCAGTCGAACTTCGTGCGCCTGGCCGCCGCCGCCGCGCGCCGGCTCGGCCTGGACTGCCATATCCAGCTCGAGGAGCGCGTGCCGAAGGACGATCCGGCCTATCGCAACTCCGGCAACGTTCTGCTCGACCGGCTGCTCGGCGCGACCTTGCACAGCTATCCCGACGGCGAGGACGAAGCCGGCGCCGACCGCCGCCTCGGCGAGATCGCCGCGGCGCTCGAGGAGAGCGGCCGGCGCCCCTACATCATTCCGCTCGGCCCCGGCCACAAGCCACTGGGCGCGCTGGGCTACGTGGTCGCGGCCCAGGAGATCCTGACCCAGATGGCCGAACAAGGCCGGCGCCTCGACGAGATCATCGTGCCTTCGGGCAGCGGCAACACCCATGCCGGGCTGCTGTTCGGCCTGCGTGCACTGGGCTCGCCGATCGCGGTGACGGGGGTCTGCGTGCGCCGGCCGGCCGGGGCGCAGATCCCGCGCATCCGCGCGCGCTGCGACGCGATCGCCGCCTTGCTGGGCATGGCGTCCCAGGTCGAGGATGCCGACATCGCCCTGATCGACCGCGCCCTGGCGCCCGGCTACGGCCAGCTCAACGAGGCGACGACGACGGCCATGGCCACGGCGGCGCGCACGGAGGGCCTCATCCTCGATCCGGTCTACTCGGGCAAGACCATGGCCGGGCTGATCGAGCGCGCCAGGGCGGCGCCCAAAGGCCGCTCGCTCCTGTTCCTGCACACCGGCGGCACGCCGGCGCTCTTCGCTTACGAGACGGCCTTGACCGAGGCGCTGAGCGCCTGATCCTCGCCCACCCTCGCGTCAGTAGCGCGCCTTGACCTGCTTGACGATCTCAGCGGCCATGTCGACCGCGTGCTCGAGCTCGGCGCCGGTCACCACGTGGCCCTGGCGGGCCATCATGGAACGTACGAAGCCGCCGGCCAGCTCCGAGACGAAACGGGTCTTGTGATCGAGCGATTCGCGCTCGATCTCCTCGGAGCGGGACTCCGCCTTCTCGAGAAGATGGCTGAGCTCGTCGGCGACGGAGCCGAGCGGCCCGGTCACGTCCTTGCCGTTGCCGTGCTCCTTGGCGGCCTCGACCACCATGCGCCTGATCCTGGCGATGTCGTGCAGGATGTCTTCGGTCATGCCCGTGCTTCCCCGCCTCCCGGTTCCGCGCGTGAGACTGCCGACCAGCCACGCGGCGGTTATCTGCTAACCGAAATAGCCGGCAGGTCAAGACGCGGGACGTGAAAGTCGCAAGAGGCGCGGCCGGTCGGCGACAGCGTCCTCGGCCAGGACGTTCTCGCTCGGTGGTGTCATAGCCACGCCTCAGGCAGAAGTCTGCAAACGCCTTTGCTCGTCCGTCTCTTCGATCAGGCGCTCGCCCGGCAGCCAGACCGTCACCGTCGTGCCCCCGCCCAACGTGCTCTCGATCGTCAGGGTCCCGCCATGGAGCTCGACCAGCGACTTGGCCACGGCGAGGCCCAGGCCCGAGCCGTTGTTGACCCGGTTCTGCACGTTCTGGACCTGGACGAAAGGCAGCCAGACCCGCTCGAGGTCGGCCGGCGACATGCCGATCCCCGTATCCGCGACCGCCAGGACCAGGCCGCCTCGTTCAGGCTCGATCCGCGCCTCGACCGTCACCCGGCCGCCTTCGGGCGTGAACTTCACGGCGTTCGAAAGCAGGTTCAGCAACACCTGCTGCAAGCGGCGCTCGTCCGCATAGAGCAGCGGCAGCGCGGCCGGCACCTCGGCGACCACCTCGACGCCGCCGCGATCGGCCCGGGGCCGAACGGCGCGCGCGCATTGCCGGATGGCATCGCGCGGGTCGAGCACGGATTCGTCGAGCCGCATCTTGCCGGCCTCGATCTTGGAAACGTCCAAGAGGTCGTTGACCAGACCCAGCAGAATCTCGCCGCTCTGGCAGATATCGGTGGCGTACTCCAGGTAGCGCGGGCTGCCGAGCACGCCCAGGCGCTGCTGCACCATGAGCTGGGCGAAGCCGATGATCGCGTTGAGCGGCGTACGGAACTCATGGCTCATGCTCGCCAGGAACTCGGACTTGATCCGGTTCGCCCGTTCCGCCTCGAGCCGCGCGGCCTCCAGCTCCTCCGCCCGCTGGTCCATGTGCTGGATGGTGAGCTGCACCAGAGACAAGGCCGTGCCGACGCCGAGGAAGCGCCCGTCCTCGGTGACGATGAAGCCCTGCAGGAGCGCGCTCGGCTTCTCCGTCACGATCGCCAGATGCAGCGATTCCAGACTGGCGCCGACGTCGACGATCAGCGGATCGGCATTCATCAGCGCCGAGATCGGGCGCTTGTCGTAGAGCGAGCGCCCGAAGAGATGAGCCAGGCGGAGAAAGAACTCGTGCCGATTGACCAGTCCGACGGGCATGCCGCCGTCGACCACGGCCAGGGTCAGCAGGTCCTCGTCGACCTCGAATCGCTCGTAGGCTTCGACGCAGGTCGTTTCCGGACTCAGAGGGTGGGCTGAAAGAACAAGTGTCCTGAGCTCCCCTGACACGCTTTTCACGCCCCCAGTTTCATGAGAAACCCAAAGAATGGCGAGAGGTCGCCGACTGCGATTTTCTAGTCGAATACTTTAATGATCTATTAATATTTAAATTGCGGTTTTGTGACAAGCATTATTGGCGTCAATACTAGAGTAATATGTCTTCTGGATAGGTCGGCAAGACTGAAAAGCGTTCAGGCTCAGAAGTAGATTGGAGCGAAAAATCTCGCCTCTACTTCGCCGAGGCGCTGCTCCAAGCCGTGCGTCGGCAACGCTGGCAAGCGATCAGCAGGCTTGAGCCCCGGCGCCGGGTCCCGATACCTATGCTTGCTGCTCGGCTTCTTTCGGGAACATACGCGCTAGGATACGGAGGTATCTGGCCCGCCGACAGCTAAGGGAGGATGGGCAATGACGCTCTACGCCTTCGACGGAACCTGGAACAGGGAAGACCCGGTCCTCATTGAGACGACGAACGTGGTCCGGTTTCGCGACAGATACGACGGCCATTGCGAATACCTGAGCGGCGTTGGAACGCGATTTGGCGCCCTCGGTTTGGCGCTTGGCGGTGCTTTCGGGGCGGGAGGTCAAACCCGCATCGAGGAGATGTACGCCTCACTCGTCGCCAACTGGAAACGAGGTGACCAAGTCATCGATATCATCGGCTTCAGCCGCGGCGCGGCACTTGCCGTCCATTTCTCGAACGTCATCGCTCAGGAGGGTATCCGGGACGGCGGAGAGCTTCTCGCACGCCCAGACATCCGTTTCTTGGGCCTCTGGGACTGTGTGGCCGCTTTCGGAATCCCGATCGATTTCGTGCTCAACTTCCAGGACATCAATATCGGTTACGACCTGAAGGTCCCGCGCAACGTCCAGCATTGCTTCCACGCCATGGCCCTGCATGAGAGGCGCCAATCTTTCGATGTGGAGCGCCAGAACGTCAGCGGCCGGCGTCGTAACGTCGAGGAGCTGTGGTTCCGTGGCGTCCACAACGATATCGGCGGCGGACTCGGCAATACCGCGCTGTCGAGCATCACGCTCCAGTGGATGATGCAGAAAGCCAAGGCGTGCGGCCTGCCGGTCGAGGACGCCGACATCCGCGCTTTGGGTCGACTGGCCGATCACCGGGCCCCGATCGGAAAGAACTTCGATCCGATCGAGAATCCGCCGCGGCGCATTCATCGAAACGATCGATTTCACCCCACGGCCCTGGGCAAGCAACTTGCGATCGGCGACAGGCTCCGCTTCACGGTCCGGGCGCCCGAGCTCCATAGCTGGTCCGGGGCTCGGCTGGTCAAGGGCGGCTACTACGCTTTCACGATCGGCCCGCGTCAGACCTGGCTCGACAACGACATCGAATGCGGCCCCGAAGGCTGGCATAGCGAGGACCTGCCTCGGACCAGAGAATCCGTTGTTCGATTCTTCGAGGGACGTCGACGCTGTCCGCAAGCGAACTGGTTCGAGCTTATCGGCGCCATCGACGAGGACGACACCACCCTTTTCCGGATCGGCCGCGGCGGCCGTGACGCGACCTATCGGGCCGCCAAAAGCGGCGAGCTCTTCGCCTTCGCCAACGACCTGCCCGGCTTCTATGGCAACAATCGCGGCGCGATCGAAGTGCAAGTCAAACGCGTGGCGGGCCCAGGAGGCGCGAGGCTCCAACCCTGCAGACGGCGTTAGCGCCGCGACAAGCGCCGCTTTGGGTGAGCACCCCGACCCGCTAGTGTTCGCTGAGCCACTATGGAGTCGCAGCCCGAGGAGCAAACATGGACAGCGACGCAGCCAAGGGCCCCGCGCCGGCAGACGACGCGAACCGTTCAGAACAAATCCAACGGCAGGCGATCACAGCACACGCGCGCCGCTGGCAGGAGCGGCCGGATTTGGCCCAGATCGGCTTCCTGGCCGTGATCTTGGCTTACGGCCTCCTGCTGCTGAATTCGATGGGTGATCTGTCATCCAATGCTCGGCTCTTTCCTTTTTTGGTCTTGAGCGGCGTCGCGGTGCTTTGGGGCATCAAGCTCCTGGCGGCCCTGGCACCCAAATCGTTCAGGCGCATGCGGGAGCCCGATCCCCAGGCAGATCGAAGGCCCGTAAGCACTCGTACCGGAATGAAGGACGCCTCGGCAGCCTCGCAACCACCACCGGCATGGATGGTCTGGCTCTGGGTTGCGACCAGCCTCGTGCTCATGCTGATGTGCGGATTCCTGATCGGCACCGGGCTCGCCATCCTGCTCTATCTCCGGCTCGTCGCGCGCGAGCGCTGGGCCCACGCGATCGCGGCGAGCGCGATCACCAGCCTGGTCGTCTATGTCGTGTTCGGCCGCGCCCTCCGCGTCGACCTCGGGGTGGGCCTGGTGCCGGGCCTCTTCTAGCCGGGCCGGCCGACGGCAACGAGACAAGCAGAGAACCGCGATGCTCGAGGCCGTCCTGCAAGCGCTCTCCCTGGCTCTGGCCTGGCCGAACCCGGCCCTGATCCTGATCGGCACGCTCTTGGGTCTTCTGTTCGGGATCATCCCCGGCCTCAGCGGCGCGCTCGCCATCGCCCTCATGATCCCCCTCACCTTCTCCATGGCGCTGCACGAGGCCATGTTCCTGCTGCTCTCCGCTCTGGGGGGCTCGGCCTTCGGCGGGAGCCTCAGCGCCATCCTGATCAACATACCCGGCACCGCAGTCAACGCGGCGACGGCCTTCGACGGCTACCCTCTGGCGCGGCGCGGCAAGGCCGGTGTGGCGATCGGCGCCTCGGCCGCGGCCTCGGCCCTCGGGGCGATGTTCGGCCTCGTCGTGCTCGCCGCCTCGATCCCGCTTCTGCTCGAGCTGGTCTTGCTGCTCGGCCCGCCGGAGGTCTTCATGCTGACCTTCCTGGGTCTTACGGTGATCGCGCTCGCCAGCCAGGGCTCCATGCTCGCTGCGCTGATCTCCGGCGGGCTCGGCCTCCTGCTGTCTTTCCACGGCCACGTCGGCGTCGTCGGCGGGACGCGCTTTACCTTCGGCAGCAGCCTGTTGTGGGACGGGCTGCCGCTGGTGCCGGCCTTTATCGGCCTCTTCGCGCTAGCCGGCGGGATCGAGCTGCTGCTCGGTGGCCGGAGCGTCGTGCGCCTGCCCCCCGTTGCCGGCCGCCTGCACGGCGGCCTGGCCGCGGGCATCGCGGCGGTCTTCCGCCATCCGCGGGTCTTCTTCTCGAGCGCCGGCATCGGCGTCCTGATCGGTGCCATTCCCGGCGTCGGCGGCAGCGTCTCAAACTTCCTCGCCTATACGGTCGCCCGTCAGTTCTCCAAGCATCCGGAGCGTTTCGGCGAGGGCCAGGTCGCCGGCGTGATCGCGCCGGAAGCCGCCAACGACGCCAAGGACGGCGGTGCCCTGATGCCGACGCTCGCCCTGGGCATCCCCGGCAGCGAGGCCATGGCGATTCTGCTCGGCGCCTTTCTCCTGCACGGCATCGATCCGGGCCGCTCCCTCTTCACCGAGCAGCTCAGCCTGGTCTGGGTGCTGATCCTGGCCCTCTTCGCCAGCAACCTGCTGACGTCGTTCATCGGCGTCGCCCTGGCGCGGCAGTTGATTCGCCTGACCGTGGTGCCGGTTCATCTCTATGCGCCGGCGATCATCTGCCTCTGTCTGACCGGTGCCTACGCTGTCGAGCGCAATCCCTGGCATGCGGTCTTCGCCCTGCTCTTCGGCTTGCTCGGTTTCGCCATGGTCCGGCTCGGCTACTCGCGCGTCGCGCTGGTCATCGGCCTCATCCTCGGCGAACGGCTCGAGGCGGCCTTCTTCCAGTCGATTCAAATCGCGCGCGGTTCGGCCCTGGTGTTCTGGGATCGGCCGATATCCCTGGGCCTCTTCATCGCGATTTTGCTGGCGCTCGCCTTGGGCATCGCGGGGAGCTTGCGGCGTAAGGCGCCGGGTCCCTGAGCCAGAGCCCCCGCAGCGATACCAAGGCTGCTGCGAAGCGTGCGACTCACGTTATAGTCGGGCCACTTGAGTGGATCGTCCGGCCGTCTCCGTCGAGTTCGATGCGCGAGACGAGCCCGCACCGGAATCAAAGAAGGGGTACTGGTTTTGGCACTCGTTCGACGCCGCTTCATGCTCGCGACCCTGGCGGTACTCGCCGGCAGCCTGGCCGCGCCGGCAACGGCCGCCGACTTTCCCTTCGCCGAAGACGAGGTGATTCGGCTGATCGTGCCCTACCGGCCCGGCGGCGGCTACGACCGCATCACGCGCCTGGTGCAGCCGGCCTTGGCCGAGGCCCTGTCGGCCCAGGCCGGGCGCGAGGTGACGGTCATCGTCGAGAACCGGACCGGTGCCGGCGGCCGGATCGCCTACGAACATCTCTACGGCTCGCCGCCTGAGGCGCCGCGCGTTCTGCTGCTCGACAACCAAGGCGCGGCGCTGCAACAGATCGCGCTCGATGCCGGCTTCGATCTGGCCCGCTTCACCTACATCGGCCAAGTCAACAACAGCACGACCGCCATTCAGGTGCGCGCCGACCTCGGACTCGGCTCTTTGGCCGATCTGGTCGAGCGCGCGAAGAGCGAGCCGATCCTCTTCGGCACCGCCGGCGCCGGCAGCTCCGGCCATATCGCCACGCTGATCGTTCAGTCCCTGCTGCGCGATCAAGGCGTTTCGCTGCCGATGGACTTCGTCCACTTCAACGGCTCCAAAGAGGTGCTGGCTTCCATGCAGCGGGGCGAGGTCGAGGCCTTTCTCGGCAGCGTGAGCTCGACACTTGCGGCGATCAAAGAGGGCTACGCGGTGAACGCGGTGGTCTTCGGCCGCGCGCGCAGCCCCTTCGATCCCTCCGCGCCGACGGCCTTCGAGCAAGACGTCCCGGGTGCCACGACGATCACCGAGGCCACGCGCACGAGCCGTATCTTCATCGCACCGCCCGGGATGCCGGAGGCCCGCGCCAAGAGCTTGCGCCAGGCCTTGAAGACCGCGCTGCACAGCCCGGTTTTCCTCGAGGCGGCCAAGGCGGCGCGCTTGCCGGTCATATATCAGAGCGCCGAAGAGGCCCGGGAGACGGTCATGCAGCATCGCCAGGTCCTGCTGGGCTACGAGAAGACCATCCGGGAAGCGCTCGGCGGCTCGTGACGATCGCGCGACCACCCCGATGGCGCGCGCCCCGATGGCGCCCCGTCGCGCTTGACGCCTCGGGCTCTCGCCGGAGCAACCGAGAGGCGGGCTCACAGCGTGGCGCGTGACACCTCTTTTCCGCTCGATCCGCTGCCGGCGCTGCAATCGGCCGTCGACACCATCGCCTGGCCGGCCTTGCCGAGCCGAACCGCCTGCGCGGTGCTGGGCTATCTCGCGCAGCTCGAACGGACTCAGTGGTGGGCTCCCGAGCGCCTGCTCGAGCGGCAGCTCGAACAGCTCGGGCTTCTGCTGAGCCATTGCTGGCGGCACCTCCCCTACTATCGTCCGAGCCTGGAAGAGGCCGGGTTTCGGCCGGATCAGGCCTTGACCTTGGAAATCTGGCGCCGCCTGCCTGTGCTGGACCGGCGGCAATTGCAGGACGATGGCGCGGCACTGCTCAGCCCGCACATTCCCAAGGCGCACGGCAAGACCTCGCTGCGCACAAGCTCCGGCTCCAGCGGACGACACATCAGCGTGACCGTGACCGAGATCTACGGTCATGTCTGGAACGCGATCACGGTGCGCGAGCTGCTCTGGTACCGGCGCGACCCGACGAAGACCCTGGCGGCCATCCGCGGTCGCATGAAGGGGGCGACCTATCCCGAAGGCCGCAAGCTGCCGACCTGGGGCCCACCGATCAACGAGCTCTTCGCGACCGGCCCGGCGGCCGCCTTGACGAGCGTCACACCGATCCCCCAGCAGGTGGACTGGCTGCGCCGTTGGAACCCGCATTACCTCGTGACGATGCCGCAGAACCTGTTCGCGCTGGCGGAGTATTGCCGGCAGGAGGGAATCGCACTGCCCAACCTGTGCGACATCTCGACCTACGGCGGGGTCGTGCGGCCGGAGGACCGCGAAGTCTGCCACGAGGCCTGGGGCGCGACGGTCTCGGACACCTATTCGGCCGAGGAGACCGGCTACATCGCTCTGCAGTGCCCTGAGCAGATGAGCTATCACGTCCAATCGGAAAGCGCCTTCGTCGAGATCCTCGATGCGGAGGGACGGCTTTGCGGGCCCGGCGAGATCGGCCGTGTCGTGGTGACGCCGCTGCATAACTTTGCCACGCCGCTCTTGCGTTACGACCTCGGCGATTTCGCCGAGGTCGCTGAGCCCTGCCCCTGCGGGCGTGGGCTGCCCACGCTCAAGCGCATCATCGGGCGCGCGCGCGACATGCTGACGCTGCCGGGCGGCGAGCAGGTCTCGCCGGCCTTCGTCGGCGGACTCTTCAAGGATTTCCCCGTGCTCCAATTCCAGGTCGCCCAGGTGGCACGCGACCGCCTGACGGCCCGGCTCGTCGCCCGGGAGTCCATCGACGAAGCGACCGAGGCGCGCATGCGTGCCGCAATGCTGGAGCGTCTGCCGGCGGCCTACGAGATCGCCTTCGAGTACCTCGACGAGATCCCGCGCAGCCCGGGCGGCAAGTTCCAGGACTTCACCTCCGAGATGAATTCCTAGGATTCGATACCGCCTATGAGCGGCAGCGAACAAAGTTGGCGGGCCGCTGGTCACAGCGAAGCGAATTGAAAGTGCGGGTCCACGCCCCTACCCAGCCGGGCGAGGCCCCGGAATAATCACGTTTGCGAGGCGGCACGGGCTCCGTTAGAAACGAGGGCAAGCCTAAACAAGGCAAACATACCGAGCGCTCCGGGCCACCTGAATGAAGTACTCCATCCGCACGGTGTTGGTGGTCGCCCTGGTCGCCTTGCAGCTCGCGGCCGTCGCGACCATCCTGCTGTCCTCCTATCTCACCTCCGAACGGGTCCTGATGGGCCATGTGCGCGACCTCATGCTCGACGTCGCGAACCAGACCATCCAGCACTCGGTCAACTTCCTCGAGCCGGCGCAGGAGGCCGCAGACCTGTCCCAGCGCCTCGCGCAGCAGGATGTGATCAACAGCGAGAACGCCGAGAGCCTGGAAAAGTATTTCTTCGAGCAGCTCCGCTCCTACGACCAGTTCTCGGGCGTTCTCTACGGCAACAATGCCGGCGCCTTCGTCTACGTGAAGCACGACGACAGCGTCGCCGGCGCGGCCTACAAGACCAAGATCATCTCGGTCGAAGGGGGTGAGCGGCAGGTCACGCTCAAGTGGCGCGACAGCGAGTTCAATCTGGTGGCGCGCGAGACCGACCCGAAGGATCCCTACGACCCGCGGACCCGGCCCTGGTACCAACGCGCGCTCGAGCTGCGCGGCGTTTCCTGGACCGAGCCCTACATCTTCTATACCTCGCGCAACCCGGGCATATCGGTGGGCGCACCCGTCCTCGACGGGGCCGGCGCGGTCAAGGGCGTCGTCGGGGTCGACATCGAGATCATCGAGATCTCCGACTTTCTGGCCGGGCTGAAGGTCGGCAAGTCCGGACGGGCTTTCATCGTCAATCGCAACGGCGACGTGCTGGCGCATCCCGAGCCCTCGCTGATCAAGATGCAGAAGTCCGACGGCAGCGACGGGCTGCGCTTCACCCGCATCGACGAAATCGACGACCCGGTCAGCCGCGCGGCCTTCCGATCGCTTTGGGCTTCCGCCGACAGTCTCGACGTGGCGCGCCCGATCTTCACGAACTTCGATCTCGAGGGCGAAACCTATAACGCCGTGTTCGCGCCCCTGCCCGAGCGGCAGTGGCCCTGGGTCGTCGGCATCCACGTCCCGGAGAACGACTTTCTCGGCACGATCAAGGAGAACCGGCGGGACAACATCATTGTCGCCTTGCTGATCGCCGCGGTGACGGCGGGCATCGGCCTGCTGCTGGCCCGCTCGATCACGCGGCCGATCGCCGCCCTCTACTCGCAGGCCAACCGCATCGCCCGCGGCACCTGGCCGCAGATGCGGGACTTCGCATCGAGCTACCGGGAGCTGTCACGCGCCGGCATGGCCTTCAACCGCATGGCCGCATGGCTCGACGGCTACAAGGCCGACAACGAGCGCCTGACCGGCCGGCTGCGCGCCGCCTCACGCGAACTCGAGGTGCGGGTCGAGGAGCGCACCGCAGCGCTCACCATCGCCAACGAGCATCTCAAGGACGAGATCGAGCAGCGCAAGGTCGCCCAGATGGAGCTCGCGCAGGAGGTCACCCAGCACAAGGAGACCTGCCGGGCGTTGCAGGTCGCCCATGACCACGCGAACGCGGCGAACCAGGCGAAGTCGCGCTTCCTGTCGAACATGAGCCACGAGCTGCGCACGCCGATGAACGTGATCATGGGCTATAGCGAGCTGCTGAAACGCGCCTCGCCGGACGGCTGGAACGAGACGGCGGACGGCTACGTCGAGCAGATCCTGGAGAGCGGTAATCATCTGCTCGGACTGATCGACCAGGTGCTCGATCTCTCGAAGATCGAGGCGGGCAAGCTGCTGATCTCCCTCGAGCCGGTCAACAGCCGCGAGCTCCTGTCCAGCGTGGTCCGGCAAGCCGAGATCCTCGCCCAGCGCAAGGACGTGGAGGTCTCCGATCTCACCGGGGAAAGCCATCTTCCGGACGTGATCGCCGACGAGAGCCGCGCCCGTCAGGCGCTGATGAACCTCGCCTCGAACGCCATCAAGTACAATCGGCCCGGTGGCAAGGCGATTTTCCGCGCCGAGCGCCGCGGCCGCTACCTTCGCTTCTCCGTGGAGGACACGGGCAAGGGCATCGCGGCGAGCAAGCATGCCCATGTGTTCGAGCCTTTCAATCGCCTGGGGGCCGAAAAGTCCGGCGTCGAGGGCACGGGGGTCGGCCTCGCCTTGACCAAGGAGCTGGTCGAGCAGATGGGCGGGCTCATCGATTTCGAATCGCGCGAGAGCCTGGGCAGCACCTTCTGGATCGATCTCGTAATCAGCCGGGCACAAGCCCTCCCCGGCGCGGATCGGCCGGTCGAGGATGCCGACGGGGACGGGCCCGGCAAGGAGCGCCCGATCAAGGTGCTCTACGTCGAAGACCACGACCTGAGCCGCGTGCTGGTCTCCGATGCCTTGGGCACGCGATCGAACCTGGTCATCGAAACCGCGCGCACTTCCGAGGACGGCCTGGCGAAGGCGATTCGCCTGGAGCCGAACATCATCATCGTCGACGTCAACCTGCCCGACATGGACGGTTTCACCCTGCTGGCGAAGCTCCGCCAGGAGACCGCCTGCAAGAATACGCCGGTGATCGCGCTCACCGCCGACGCCATGCCGGAACAGGTCCGGCGCGGCCTTTCCGCCGGTTTCGCCCGCTACCTCACCAAGCCCGTCGACCTGCGCGAGCTGGAAACGGTCCTCGCCGAGGTGCTGGAAGCGGCCTGACCGAAGCGTCGAGTCCGAGCGTCTTTCGCTCCTCATCAGGTCGCCGCCCTATCACGGGCCACAAGTCGAACACGGCATAAGTCAGCGAGAACCGACGCCAAGTCGATCTCCACTCGACCGCCGAAGAGGCGGCATTCGGGCTTGGGTGGGGCTAGGACCGGCGTTTCACGTTCCCAAAGCCCAATTCACGGGTTCTTTCTCCTCTTTTCCCGTTTGGTCGGCCGCATTTCACGCTCGCTTGACGGCGCGCGCGCAAGATCGATCACGGCTCGATCGAGAAAACCGGCGCCCGTCAGGTGGCCCGCATTGGACGCTATGCGCGCCCGCAAAGCGGCCATTGAGGCGCAGCGAACGACGGAAAAGAGAGGGAGAGCATCATGGTCCAAGCGAAGCCGTCTCCGACATCCAGCTTCCAACCGCTGCGACGCAAGATCATTGCCGCCGGCTTGGTCTGTTCACTGTCATTGAGTGGCTGCGCGGGCATCTTTGACCCGCATCCGCGCGCATCGGAAATGACCGACTTCCGATTCGCTCCGAGCAGCGAGGACAGCAAGGACAGTAAGGACAGCGAGCAGAAAAGCAGAGGCCTCGATTTCCACGGCGATCTGCCGAAGGCGATCGACGACGCCAATGCCCAAAGGCAGGCCTATCTCGCAGCGGGCGACAACCAGTCCTATGCGACCAACTTCGGCGCGCTCTCCTTGGTCGGGGCCAGCGCGGCCGCGCTGTTCCTGGGCGTCACCTCGACCAGCGACTTCAGCCGCGACGCCATCACCGCCCTCGGCATCGGCGGCGCCGGTCTGCTCGGTCTCGGCAGCTTTTACCTCAGCAAGCCGCGCCAGCGCCTCTACTACGGCGCCGCCCAGGCCATCAGTTGCTCGATGATCGCCATGCGGCCGTTTCTGATGACAAAGGGCGAGTACAAAGAGCTGTCCGACGCCGTCAATCAGTTGAGTGAATCGGTCGGCAAGGTCACGGGCACCATCACCAGTGTTGAATCGGCAACAGCCGAGCTTCGCCAGGTCGCCCCCGGCAACTCCCTGATCGTGCGCGCCGAATCCGAGGTCACCGCGACCAAGTCCGATCGCGACAACGCGGTGTCGGTGCTCCGCGACGGGGCCAACCTGGAGCGGTCGATCGACGGCGCGGGCGCACAGCT
>JAKSDN010000525.1 GCA_022360075.1 Kiloniellales bacterium
AGGCTCTCGACTTAAGCGCGCTCAGCCGCCGCGCCGAGGCCGATGCCTTGCTGGCGCCGGCCATAGCGGACTCGGGTATTCGCAGCTTCTTGATGCAGAACCTTGCCAACCGCGATGGCGGGCTGGTTTGGCGCCCCAACCTCGAGGCCCTGAAGGATGGCATCGAGGACATTTCCGGCTTTCCCGAAGCGCTGCTGAGCCAGCGCTTTCAGGGGCCGACCCTGTTTTTGGGCGGTGGGGCCTCAGACTATGTAGGCCCTCCCCACCATGACCTCATCGGCCGGCTCTTCCCGGCGGCGCGCATTGATTCCGTGGCGGACGCGGGCCACTGGGTCCACGCGGAGAACCCCGCAGGGTTTCTTGCCAAGCTCATGCCGTTCCTGGCCGAGGTCTCGCGAGCGCTTTAGTCGCTCCAGACCGAACAGCGTGGCTTGGTCGAGGGGCCGCTAAACCAGCAGGACCTGACCTGTCCGGTCTCGTTGTTGATAACGGCGACCACCGCCGTCTCCTGCTGCCGCGCCACACCCATCTCCGCGGAGAAACTGCCCAACGGCAGATTCGCATCGCTATTTCCAGTCACCGCGTCGGCGGTTCCGCTCGCAAGATCGATGACCAGCGTGGCCGCGATAATGGCCAGCAGGACAAGGGTCCAGGTTTTGGTCTGCATGGTGGCTCTCCGATCTGATGATCTGTTTCCCAATGTCTCGTTTCTCGCCCGGCACCCCGACCGACAGCCGATGAGGTTGCTTTGTCCCTCACCCGGTCCGTTGTGCTAAAACGCACAGCGTCTGGCCTGGCGTTAGGCTCATGGTGCAGCGCCGATCTGCGCCGATCAATGCAGAACGGTAGGACCGCTTCGTCTTCAATCGTACGGGAATTAGTTCCTGTCCGGGCAAGGCTTTAGAGCCGCAATGGGGATCAATCAGGGACCCACCGGCGGCATACGATCGCCCCGGCCCGCGTTCGGGCCGTTTCGGCTGTGCTCGGTTGGTCGATCTTGGATCGGAAAGACGCTTGAGCCCGGGCGCGAACCAGGATCCGGCTCGTCTTGCCTAGTCCAACAATCTTACAACCTGAAAGATAATCGCCCAGAGCAGAAATGACAGCGCGGTCGCCACGAAAAGCGACGCACGAGGGCTCAGTCGGTCCTCTACGCGCGCGCGCCGTTGGTTTTGGCGCGGCTCCGAAGGGCTTGTGAAGGTCGGCCAGGGGGCCATGCGAATCTCCAATATCGACCCATACCTAGTCCTTCCCGGTTGATCTCTACCTAGTCGGGAAACTATAGCGGATGTCTCTGATGTCCACCACCTTCCGTAACGTTTTTTAACTTTTGCTCGTCAGCCGTGCGGCCTTGTGCCGGCGTGCCGGGCGAGGGCATTCGAGTGGGCCGGGCGCCGCTTCGTGTTCGGCGGCGGCTGAGTCGTCGAACAGCGCCGCCCGTTGTCAGAGTCTTGTAACAAAAACTAATTGTCGTTCAGCGAATTAACTTTGTTAACCTTAATATTCGCAACAAATCTTTCATCGTTGACATTGGAGAAAACTTGCGTATCTTATGAGTTGGCTAGCTCGTATTTTTGATTGTTCTTCCAGTTCTTCGTAACTCCACGCCCTCGGTCTTTTGCTTGCGAGTTGCTGAGACTTCTTGAGAGCGAGCTGTCGACGTTGTTCGGAGCGGTGTCCAGATGACGGGAAGCGTAGATAGCGGCGTCGAAAGCCTGCCGCTGAGCAGGGCGCGAAGCGACGTTTCCCAACTCGGAAAAGTCAGGGCGGCCGGGCGCAAGCTGTTTCAGAGCCCTCGTGTCGTGCTTGCGCTTCTGATCCTGCTTTTCGGGCCGCTCTTAAGCTACGCTCTTGTCATTCTTTACCTTTTTCCGTAGAACTTCCTGTAGAATCTCGTTGGTGCGGCGACCTTGGGTCGCGCGTTGAGGTGATCGACCGAGCCGTCTGCTTTCTTCGCCGATGTCGGGTTGTGCGGCGAGGAAGTACCGGCAGGCGTTGCAGGGACCGGTCCCTTGAGCGGATCCGCCGTCCTTGTTTCGGCTCTTGGCGGTTGGGTAGCGTGGTCGAGATCTAAGGGCCGATTCGATCGGGATCTTAAGGGGGCAACTGACATGCGAATCAAAGGCTTCTATAGCAATGCCGCGGTCGCCCTCGTCGGCGCGGCCATGCTGCTCGGCGCTTGCAGCAGCAAGGAGGATCTGCCTCAGGCCGAGTTCGATACCTCCGAGCCACCTTTCTATCAGATCGGCGCCGGCGACTCGCTGACGATCTTCATTTGGCGGAATCCGGAGCTGACGACCGGTGTTTCGGTTCGGCCCGATGGCCGGATTTCGGTGCCCTTGATCGAGGATCTCTACGTCGAAGGCAAGAACCCGACCGAGTTGGCCCGCGTGATCGAGGAGGAGATCGGCCAGTTCGTCCAAGATCCGATCGTCACCGTTATCGTCACGGGCTTCGTCGGCACCTTTCCTCAGCAGGTCCGGGTCATCGGCGAGGCCTCGCGCCCCCTGTCGCTGCCCTATCGGGCAAATATGACCGCGCTAGACGCTCTGATCGCCTTCGGCGGCCTAACCGACTTCGCAGACGGCAACGATACGACGCTGGTGCGTATCGTCGATGGCGAGCAGAAGGAATATCGCGTCAGGCTCGACGACTTGGCCAAGGATGGCGACATCACCGCCAACGTGGCACTGAAGCCGGGCGACATCCTCATCATTCCCGAGAGCTTCTTCTGATCGGGGCTTGGCGGCCAAGGCCTGGGGACGGCTGGAAGGCCGTCGACCTCTTGTAACGAGGTCGGGCCCCGGATTCCGCGCCTTGGAGCGCCGATTCCGGACCGGTTGACCATTGATTCGCTTTTCCCTGTAACGATCGTCCCAAACCCAAACCGGCCAGTTTTCCTTGTCGCTGGCTGGCTGGTCCTGTCCGTGCGGCGGCCTCTCACCCGTTGCTCCGGGCTCGGTTCGGGTTCTTCAACGCATGGTCGCCTTGGCGTTGCTGTGACCTAATCGTTTGGACTCCGGCCCGGGTAGCGCTAAAACGGGCCTAACCGAGAGAGGGGTCTGTGGGCCGGAAGCGAGCATCGGACGTCACAGGCAAAAGGAACGCGGGGAAATATGGCCAGGAAGGGCC
>JAKSDN010001487.1 GCA_022360075.1 Kiloniellales bacterium
CACACCCTGCTCGCCGGCGGCAGCTTCGGCCGGCGGGCGACGCCCGACTCCGATATGGTGAGCGAAGCGGTCAGCGTCGTGAAGGCGATCGGCGGTCGCGCCCCGGTGCGTTTGCAGTGGAGCCGCGAGGACGACATCCAGGGCGGCCGCTATCGGCCGATGTACCACCACACCCTGCGCGCCGGCCTCGACGATCAGGGCAAGCTGGTGGGCTGGCAGCACCGCATCGTCGGCCAGTCGATCGTCAAGGGCACGCCCTTCGAGGGCGCGCTCGTGCAGAACGGCATCGACCAGACCTCGGTCGAGGGGGCCAACAACAATCCCTATGCCGTGCCCAACATGACCGTGGACCTGCACACCACCGACGTGCGGGTGCCGGTGCTCTGGTGGCGCGCGGTCGGCAGCACCCACACCGCCTTCTCGATCGAGGTTTTCATCGACGAGTTGGCCCGGGCGGCCGGGCGGGACCCGGTCGAGTTCCGCATGGAGATGCTGGCTGAGCATCCGCGCCATCGCGAGGTGCTGCAGCTCGCCGCCGACAAGGCGGGCTGGGGCGCGACCATGCCCGCCGGGCAAGGCCGCGGCATCGCCGTGCACGAGTCCTTCAACTCCTACGTCGCGCAGGTCGCCGATGTGACGGTGCGCGACGACGGCGGCATCACGGTCGACCGCGTGGTCTGCGCCGTCGATTGCGGCGTGCCGGTCAACCCCGACGTGATCAAGGCGCAGATGGAAGGCGGCATCGGCTACGGCCTCGGCGCCATCCTGCACGACGAGATCACCTTGGACGGCGGCCGCGTCGAGCAGTCGAATTTCCACGACTACATCCCGCTGCGCATCGAGGAGATGCCGTCGGTCGAGGTCCACATCGTCAACTCGAGCGCCGCGCCCACCGGCGTCGGCGAGCCCGGCACCCCGCCGATCGGCCCGGCCGTCGCCAACGCCGTCTACGACGCCACCGGCCGGCGCATCCGCAACCTGCCCTTCGGCGAGCAGAACCTGCGCGGGGCGTAGGCGCGTGATCGACTGACGGCCTATCGCCGTCTGCAACCCTCTTTACCCCTCTCCCCCCTGTCCTGGGGAGAGGGGTTTTCTCTATGACCGATAGACTGACTCAAGAATAATCGTGTAAAGTCAAATAACTGATACACTTGATGTGTCATCACCGGGCTTGACCCGGTGATTCAGAGTGGCGCCTAAGTCAAGCGAGGACTGGATTGCCGGATCAAGCCCGGCAATGACAGTGGAAGCAGGACTTTCTCCAAGCTCTTGTTCTGAAACCAGTCATCTTGGGTCAGGCTCTGAGGCAAAGATCCTCTCGCCTGGCTCCGATGAGTTCGTGCAGAGTCGGGCGATGCTGAAAGACGCGCTCGAAGGCTTGCGGATCGTCGATGCCCACCATCATCTCTGGGACCTTTCGGCGAACTATTATCCCTGGCTGACCGACCGCATCACCGAGCGGGTCTGCGGCGACTACGCGGCGATCCGGCGCGATTACCGGCTGGCGGATTTTCGACGCGACGCGGCAGGTCTGAACCTGGTGAAGTCGGTTCACGTGCAGGCCGAGCACGACCCCCGCGACCCGGTGCGCGAGACCCGCTGGCTGCAGGCGATCGCCGACGACCCGGACTCGGACGGCTTTCCTCACGCGGTCGTGGCCTATGCCGATCTCGCCGCACCCGACATCGAGGCGATCCTCGAAGCCCACCGCGAAAGCCCGAACCTGCGCGGCATCCGCCAGATGCTGCACGAGGCCTACATCGACCCACGAAACCCCGGCCGCTCGCCGATCGACGACCCGGCCTGGCAGCGCAACGTCGCGCTGCTGGCGACGCACGACCTGAGTTTCGATCTCCAGGTCTATCCCGAGCAGATGGATGCAGCCTTCACACTGCTGCGCCAGACTCCGCAGATCCCGTTCGTGCTCTGCCACACCGGTCAGCCGGCACGGCGCGACGCGGATAGTCTGGCGGCGTGGCAGCGCGGCATGCGCAAGCTCGCCCAGGCTGACAACCTGGCCGTCAAGATCTCCGGCCTCGGCATGTTCGATCGAAGCTGGACGATCGAGACGATCCGGCCCTTCATCCTTGAGACGATCGAGATCTTCGGCGCCGCGCGCTGCCTCTTCGCCAGCAACTTCCCGGTCGACGGCATGATGAGCGGCTACGGCCGGCTCTGGTCGGTTTACAGCGAGATCACCGCCGACTTCTCCGAGACCGAGCGGGCTGCGCTCTTCGCCGGGAATGCAGAACGGATTTACCGGATCTGATGGGCCAGAAGCTGGGACGCCGGTTTCGAAGCAGGCCTCCGTGATCTTGACGTTGTTCCATATATGGGATTAATTCTCTTATATGAGCAATTCAATCTCAGACGACACCACGATCGACCGACGGATCGCCCAGCGCCTCCGCGGCTTGCGCAACGAGCGGCGCTGGTCGCTGGAGGCGCTGGCGAAGCGCAGCGGCGTGAGCCGCGCCACGCTGTCGCGGCTCGAAAACGCCGAGGTGAGTCCCACGGCGAACGTGCTCGGCAAGCTCTGCGCCGCCTATGGCCTGACCCTGTCGCGGCTGATGCACATGGTCGAGGACGACTTCGCACCTCTCGTACGACGCAGCGAGCAGTCGCTCTGGACGGACCCGACCGTCGGTTTCCGGCGGCGCACGGTCTCCCCGCCGGCCCAGTCGCTGGCCGGCGAGGCCCTCGAATGCGCGCTCGATCCGGGTGCGCAAATTACCTACGAGCATCCGCCCCGGCCAGGCTTGGAGCATCATCTGCTGCTGATGGAAGGCCGCTTGGCGATCACCGTCGGCGGGCAGACCTACGAGCTGCAGGCGGGGGACTGCCTGCGCTATCAGCTCTTCGGCCCCAGCGCCTTCGCGACGTCGGCGGACTGCGGCGCCCGATACGTCCTCTTCGTCCTGTGAGACCCGCATGACCGGAAACGGACCAACCGCCATCTCGATCTTCTCGGCCGATGACATCGCAAGCCATCTCCGCGAACTCGGCGCCCTCTTGCACGCCTGCGTCCATGCCGGGGCCAGCGTCAACTTCGTGCTGCCCTATAGCGAGGCTGACAGCGCGGCCTTCTGGCGTCGGAAAGTGCTGCCGGCGGTGGGCGAGGGCACTCGGCTCTTACTGGTTGCGCGGAGAGACGAGAGGATCGCGGGAGCGGTTCAGCTCGACACCGACACGCCGCCCAACCAGCCCCACCGCGCCGAGGTCTCGAAGCTCCTGGTCCATCCCGACTTCCGCCGGCAGGGCATCGCGCGGGCGCTGATGGCCGAGCTCGAACGGCTGGCAAGCCAACGGGGCCGCAGCCTGATCACTTTGGACACGCGCACGGGCGACAAGGCCGAGCCGCTCTATGTCTCCTTGGGCTACAAGACGGCCGGCGTGATCCCGGGCTATTGCCTCGACCCGTTCGAGGATCGTCTCGATCCGACCACGATCATGTACAAGGCGCTTTGAGAACGTCGCTGTCCGCCCTCGCCGCCCCAGGCTTGTCGGCAGCAACTCAGGGATCGAAGCTCGTCGCCGGTGTCGGTCGAGGCTGACCGTCGGGGCTGAAACGAATCGGGAGATCCGCGTTGTCCTGAGCGACGATCCAGTCGCGGAAGGCCCTGAGCGCCGGCTTGTCGAGCGCGCCGCGCGGATAGGCCAGGTAGTAGCCGTAGTCGCTCAGCTCGACGGTCGAAATCCGGGACAGCCGGCCTGAAGCCAGCTCGTCCGTGACCAGGTCGTCGTTGAGCGCGACGCCCTGACCGTCGATCACCGCCTGCACCCTGACGTTCGGGTCCGGGATGACCAGGTCGTCGCGCCTGGCGCGATACGCCAGGCCGGCGGCCTCGTGCCAGTCACGCCAGGCCTCGCTGTCATCGCGATCGTGCAGGAGCGGGATCGTGGGCAGGGCCGCCGCCAGGCCTTCCTCGGCGACTTGCCTGGCAATCACGGCCCCGGCCGTCGGAAAGGCGGGACAAGCGAACAGGCGCTCGATCTCCACATCGGTCCAGTCGCCGCGGCCCCAGCGAATCGCCATGTCGATGTCGTGCGCCCGCAGATCGGTCAGATCGATCAAGGGTTGCAGGCGCAGCCCAACGCGCGGGTGACCGGCCGTGAAGGTCATGAGCCGCGGGGACAGCCAGCGCGATGCGAAGTAGGTGGACATGCCGATGGTGATGCGGTCGGGGCCCTCCTCGCGCAACACGGCGATCTCCCGGTCCAGGTCGCGAAACGCCACCTGCGATGCATGCCAAAGCCGCTTGCCCTTCTCGGTCAAGACGATGCCGCGGTGCTGCCGCTTGAAGACCGGGAAACCGAGCGCCTGCTCCAAGCGACTGATCTGGTAGCTGACCGCCCCTTTGGTCAGGTTCAGCTCCGCCGCCGCCGCGGTGAAGCTCAGATGGCGGGCGACGACGTCGAACAGACGCAAGCTGTCGTAGGCTCTGAAACGCATATCCTCAGTTTAAAATTTCTGAACAATTCGTACAAATCAATTGGCTTGCGTCGTGCAGGCTTACGCGGTTCTCATCGGAAACTGCTGTTTCTCTGACGCCAATCCAACATCGGGCTTGAGCTACCCGGTAAATAGAACGGAATTCTTGATCGCAAATGCCGCTCCCGCAGGACGCCGAGATCGATCTTGAAACGGCGCCGAGCGCGGCCCGCCGGGGACGCACCGGCGGTCGCGCCGCCCGTCTGGCGCGCCGGCCGCTCGGCAAGGCCGGCCCGATCCCCGCGGTCGTCACCCGTCGGATCCCGGTCTACGACCTCCTGGACGAGGACGCGCTCGAGCGCCTGGAGGCGCAGGCCGACTGGATCCTGCGGGAGATCGGCATCGAGTTCCGCGGCGACGAGGAAGCCTTGCGGCTCTTCAAGGATGCCGGAGCCACGGTCACCGGCACGCGCGTTCGCTTCGAGAGCGGGCACGCGCGCGCGCTCTGCGCGACCGCGCCGGAGCGCTTCCGCATGGCAGGTCGCGACCCGGCCGCCGCGATCACGCTGGGCGGCGATCACGTGGTCTTCATGCCGGCCTATGGCCCGCCCTTCGTCACCGACCTGGAGCGCGGGCGGCGCTACGCGAGCATCGAGGATTTCCGCAACTTCGTGAAGCTGACCTATGCGTCGCCCTGGCTGCATCACGGCGGCGGCACGCTCTGCGAGCCCGTCGACCTGCCGGTCAACAAGCGCCATCTGGACATGGTCTATGCCCACCTGCGCTATTCGACCAAGCCCTTCATGGGCTCGGTCACCGCGCCGGAGCGGGCCGAAGACTCGATCGCCATGGCGCGCCTGGTGTTCGGGGCGACCTTTCTCGAAGACAACTGCGTCATCCAGGGCAACATCAACGTCAATTCGCCGCTGGTCTACGACCAGGTCATGACCGGCGCCCTCAAGACTTATGCCGGGGCGAACCAAAGCGTCGTCGTCTCGCCCTTCATCCTCGGCGGGGCCATGGGGCCGGTGACGCAGCCGGCGCTGCTGGCCCAGGCCCATGCCGAAGCGATGGCCGGCATCGCGCTCAGCCAGCTCGTGCGCAAGGGTGCCCCGG
>JAKSDN010001142.1 GCA_022360075.1 Kiloniellales bacterium
ACGCCCCTTTGCGTTTCCGCCGAGCCCCGGTCGGGTGGCGTCATCAACGTGGTGGTGCAGCCGGAGCCTCCGGGTCTCATGCTCGGGCTGACCCAGAACGGCCCGACCCAGATGGTCGCGGGCAACATCTACGAAAGCCTGCTCAGGTACGACGAGAACCTGAGCCCGACTCGGAACCTAGCGACGTCTTGGGACGTCAGTGCCGACGGAACGGTCTACACCTTCACGCTGAAAGAGGATGTCCGCTGGCACGACGGCAAGGCCTTCACCGCCCATGACGTGGTCTTCACCGTCGACACGTTCCTGCGGGAGACACATCCGCGACTTCGCGTGTCGCTCGAGCACGTCGAGCGGGTCGAGGCCCTGGATGACCATCGGGTCCGGTTCACCTTGAAGCAGCCCTTCGGCCCTTTTCTGGGCATCTTCGAGGTCGGCACGATGCCGATGGTGCCGCGCCACATCTACGAGGGGACCGAATTCAGGAGCAATCCGGCGAACGATACGCCGATCGGCACCGGGCCGTTCAAGTTCAAGGAATGGGTGAAGGGCTCTCACATCCATCTGGTGCGCAACGACGACTACCACGTCGACGGCCTTCCCTATCTCGACGAGATATACTGGCACGTGATCCCGGACTCCTCGGCGAGGGCCATCGCCTACGAGACCGGCAAGGTAGACGTGCTGCCAGGCGGCTCGATCGAGACCTTCGATGTCGAGCGGCTGCGTGACCTGCCCAACACCAAGGTTACGAAGAAGGGATGGGAGTACTTCGCGCCGCACGCCTTTCTCTGGATCAACAACCGCACCTCGCCTCTGAGCGATCCTCGGTTCCGGCGCGTCATCATGTATGCGATGGACCGGGGCTTTGCCAGGGATGTGGTCTGGAACGGCTTTGGAACCGTCGCCGCAGGGCCCGTCAGCTCCAAGACGAAGTTCCATTCAACGGACGTTCGGCACTATCCCTACGATCCCGACAAGGCTAAGGCCTTGCTCGGCGAGATGGACTATGACGGCCGTCCGATCCGCCTCCTGCCCTTGCCCTACGGCGAAGCCTGGCAACGCTGGGCCGAAGCCGTCCGACAGAACCTGAACGAGGTCGGGGTCCAGGTGGAGTTGCAGGCAACGGATGTCGCGGGGTGGAACCAACGCTTGAACGAATGGGATTTCGATCTCGCCTTTACCTACCTCTACCAGTTCGGCGACCCGGCGCTCGGCGTGGCCCGTACATACGTCTCCTCCAACATCGCCAAGGGCTCGCCCTGGAACAACGTGGCCGGCTACGCGAACTCGAAGGTCGATGAGCTCTTTGCTCGTGCGGCGGTCGCTTTCCCCGAGGAGAACCGCCAGGCGCTGTATGACGAGCTGCAACAGACCGTTGTCGAAGAGGTGCCGGTAGCCTGGCTGCTCGAGCTCGAGTTCCCGACGATCTACCGCTCGAACATCAATGACCTGGTGACGACGGCGATCGGCCTCAACGACGGCTTCGTCGATGCTTGGATCGAGGACTAGGTCTTTCGAGCATCCGGACGGGCTTCCCTGTTCCTGTTGGACAGGGGAGATGCGCCTAGCGGAGCGTCGGCTTGCATAGACTGCATTTCCTCGGCATCAGACTGATAAAGGCCGTCTTGGTGTTGTTCGCCATCGTCGTTCTCAACTTCTTTCTCATAAGGGCGGCGCCCGGCGATCCCGCGATGGTGCTCGCCGGCGAAGCGGGCGCGGCAGACGAGATCTTCATCGCTCAACTCCGTGAACGCTTCGGCTTGGACCGTCCCGTCCACGAGCAGCTGTTCTTCTATGTCCGTCAGGTTGCCAGCCTCGACCTCGGCTTCTCCTATCGCCAACAGTCCCCTGTCCTTACGCTGATTCTGGAGCGCCTGCCGGCAACGTTGCTTTTGACTCTGGCCGCGTTTCTCATCTCCATGGCTCTTGGTGTCCTGCTGGGGGTCTTGTCGGCGAGGCGTGTGGGCACTTGGGCGGATACCCTGATCACGCTCGTGGCGTTGATCTTCTACGCGACGCCGCTGTTCTGGCTGGCTCTGATGGCCATCATTCTGTTCTCGGTGCAGCTCGAATGGTTGCCCGCCTTCGGGATGCGATCGATCAGTCAGGATCTGACCGGGCTCGCCTACGTAGCAGACGTCGCGAGTCATCTCGTGCTACCCGCTCTTACTCTCGGCCTCTTCTTCATGGCCGTCTATGCTCGACTGACGCGTGCCTCGATGCTCGAGGTCGCCGGCATGGATTTCGTCAAGACGGCGAGGGCCAAAGGACTTTCTCCAGGGCGCGTCACCCGAGATCATGTTCTCAGGAACGCGCTGCTTCCCGTCGTCACGCTTGCGGGCATTCAAGCCGGGCACCTGGTGGGCGGCGCCGTTCTGACTGAGACGGTCTTCGCATGGCCGGGCATCGGCCGGCTCATGTTCGAAGCGCTGCTGCAGAGAGACTACAACCTTCTGCTAGGGGTCTTCGTCGTCGCTTCAGCGATGGTCCTCCTTTTCAACATCGTCACCGACCTCGCCTACACCTTCATCGATCCCCGGATCGAGGCGGGGTGACGATGACTGCGTCGTCTCTAGCCGAGTTCACTCGGCGCTTTTGCCGACATGGAGGGGCGATTCTTGGCGCCGCCATTCTCTTCGCGATCGCGATGTTCGCCGTCTTCGGGCCACTGCTCTATCCCGAGAGCCCCTGGCGCATGGCGCAGAAACCGTTTCTTCCTCCGATGATGACGGATGGGTTCCTGTTCGGGACGGACACCTTGGGCCGCAACATCGCTGCAGGGCTGGTTCATGGGGCGCGAGTCTCCCTCCTCATTGGCCTCGCCTCGACTGCGGCGGCTCTCGTGGTCGGCGTTACGACCGGTGCGGTCGCCGGCTTCTTTGGCGGAAGAGTCGATGACGTGCTGATGCGCTTCACCGAGCTTTTCCAGACGATTCCGAACTTCGCGCTGGCAATCGTGCTGGTGGCGATCTTGCAGCCGTCAGCCGACTCCATTGTGCTCGCGATCGCTATCGTGTCTTGGCCGCCTATCGCCAGGCTGGTGCGCAGCGAGTTCCTTTCCCTCAGATCCCGGGAGTTCGTGCAAGCCTCCATAGTGCAGGGCCAATCGAGCTTTCAGATCATCTTCACGCAGATCCTCCCCAATGCCTTGCCGCCGGTTATCGTCATGGCTTCGCTCATGGTGGCCACGGCGGTTCTCCTCGAGTCCAGTCTGAGTTTCATGGGTCTTGGTGACCCGAACACCATGAGCTGGGGCTACATGATCGGGGCCGGCCGCACGGTCATCCGTCAGGCATGGTGGATCAGCTTCTTCCCCGGTGTCGCGATTCTCCTCACGGTGCTCTCGATCAACCTGGTTGGAGAGGGCCTCAATGATGCCCTGAACCCACGCCTGTCGCGGAGGATCCGGTGACAGCCAGCGGCTCCACGGTTCTAGAAGTCGCCGGTCTTTCCATAGGCCTGCCACCAGGTGCGGAGCGTGCACTCGCTGTCGACGACGTCTCGTTCGAGCTTCGCAAGGGCGAAATCCTCTGTGTGGTCGGGGAAAGTGGCTCGGGAAAGTCGATGATCGCCAACGCCGTGATGGGGCTGCTCCCCAAGCCCCACGTAAGGCCTGTCGCCGGGGCTGTTCGTTTTCGAGGCCGGGATTTGCTGAAGGAGACCGAGGCTGGTTTACAGGCCATACGCGGCAAAGACATTGGGATGATTTTCCAGGAGCCGATGACCGCGCTTAACCCCGTCATGACGATCGAGCGCCAGATAGCCGAGGTCTTCGATGCCCATGCTGTGCTCGACAAATCCGAGCGCAAATCGAAAGTGCTGGAGCTGTTGTCCGATGTCGGGCTGCCAGACCCCGAACTGTTGAGAAGGTCCTATCCTTTCCGCCTGTCCGGCGGGCAGCGTCAGCGTGTCATGATCGCCATGGCGCTTGCTCTGAGACCTGAAGTCCTTATTGCCGACGAGCCGACGACCGCGCTCGACGTGACGACTCAAGCACAGATCCTCAGCTTGATTTGCCGCCTTCAGTCCGAGCGAGACATGGGCATCATGTTCGTGACTCATGACATCGGCATCGTTTCCGATATCGCGGATCGCGTAGCAGTCATGCAGTTGGGCAAGCTCGTGGAGGTGGGCAGGGCGGCCGACGTGCTGAGAAACCCGCAGCACGACTATACCCGCCGCCTGCTTTCTGCTGTGCCCGCGTTCGTGCCCAAGGCTCGACCGGCGGCTCACCGTGGCAGGCTGCTGTCGATCGCGCGGCTTGATATGACCTATCGGGGCAAGCACGGCCTCTTCACCAAGGGCCGGACCGTCGAGGCCGCCAAGGAGGTCTCGCTGGACGTTCGGAAGGGTGAGACCTTGGGGCTTGTCGGCGAGAGTGGCTCGGGGAAGTCAACGATCGGACGATGCATCGTGCGCTTGCTCGAGCCGTCCGGGGGAAGCATCAGACTGGGAGACATCGACATCAGCCGGATGAGAGGAAAGCAGCTCCATCCGATCAGAAAGCGGGTCCAGATGATTTTCCAGGACCCTTACGCATCGCTGAATCCACGGCGCAAGGTGGGGAGGATAATCTCGGAGGGCCCAGTGGCTCACGGCGCGAGCGAAGCGGAGGCAACCGCAAGGACAATAGAGCTACTAGAGCTCGTGGGCTTGGGCCGAGCGGCGTTGCATCGATACGCTCACGAGTTCTCCGGAGGGCAACGCCAGAGAATAGGCATCGCTCGAGCCCTGGCGCTCGATCCCGAGCTCCTCGTCGCCGATGAGCCCTTGTCCGCACTCGATGTGTCGGTCCAAGCGCAGATCCTGGAGCTGCTGGCCAGCATCAAGGAGCGATTGCACCTCGCCATGCTCTTCATCACCCACGACCTCAGGGTTGCCGCGCAGATCTGTGATCGAATAGCAGTCATGCAGAGGGGCCGAATTGTTGAGCATGGCGATACGGCAGACGTGTTCACCAACCCGACACACCCCTATACAAGAGAGCTGATCGGTGCCGTTTCTAGCCTTGCCTTGCCTTCAACTGTAGTTGCAGGTCAAGAGAGTATTCTTGCTGCCGATGCGCTCTAGACAATCCCCTGGAGTTCACGCTGCAGAGGGCATCGCCGCGGGAGAATGGGTTCGGCACGCGAACATGGCGGAGCGCAAGGGGGAGACGGTCTACCGGCAAGTGACCGACCGGATGACTGCCGACCTGGAGCGAGGGAGTGTGCCCTGGGTACAGCCCTGGGGCACACCTGGATCCGAGGCAGACCTGGGCCTACCCAGAAACGCCAGCACGGCAAAGACCTGTTCCGGGATCAACATCCTGATCATCTGGGGCGCGGTCGTTGTAGGCCCTAGTGATCGAAAACACGCCGATCTTCGTTACGCTCACCAACTTTGTCGGTCACTTTAATCAAATTGGCACATAGGTTGTAGCATGCTTCAGCTGCCACAATTATGTTGAGAAGATGAACCACGAAAAGACGTGATAGAAGCGTTTGCTTGGAAAGGCGCTCAAAAAGGATTGCTCGTCTCTTTGGATTACGTAGCAGGATCAAGTTGGAATGCCTTTGACCTCGATGGCCCATCTTATCTCTGTCGCCTCCATGATGGATTGGACGGGAAGTTCAAACATCATAGATGGTTAGTCGAGGGCGTATGCAAATCCTGTGCACCAAGAGCGCCAAGTAAATCCACGATCATCCGAACTCACGGGCTCGCAACTTGAAGATCGCAGGTTCGAATCCTGACCCCGCAACCAACGCGAAACTCGAAAGGCCGTCCCCTAAGGGCGGCCTTTCCTAGTTGCAGCGTTGCCCTTGGGCTTGACCCGAGGGCTCAGAGGTCAACCACGCCGGTGGCGTACGACGTGAAGACCTATGAGCGACCCTGCGCGGCGCGAAGCGCAATCTCTGCGGGATGGACCCGCGCAAGCGCGAACAAGGCCGAAGCGCAGAACAAGCGCGCGCAGATCGCGCAGGTTCAAACCAATCAAACAGCCCACTGGACTGTTTGATCCCCGCAAGCAACAAAGTCTCTGTCAAAGAGCGGCCGTAGCCACTCGATGGCAAGGCGATCTACGGCGTCGGCGTGTTTGCAGCCAGCGGCGATCCTTCGACCTGGGTAACCTTCGGCTTTTCTGTCTGCAAGAAGACTGGTTTCAAGCGACTTGGCATCTGGCCATGAGACATTTCCCGACGTTATGAGGTCGAGCGTGAGCGCCTGCCAATCTTGCTCGCTGTCTAGAAGCTCGGCCATTCTGGATCGAGGCTTGCTCCTTGTTCCACTGGACCGGGAACTGAATCCGTCGATCTGAGTTCCGCTTCCGTGCTCATGGCCGATACTTGACAGAACGCAACGCCGTATGGCTCCCTGCGCCCATAACTTTCCACACCCTCCACGACCATTTCTCGGCATGAGCAACGCCAGACGTCAGCCGCGTTCGAAGCTTGTCCGGGATACGGTCGGGCCCAGGAACGGTCGGACGACAATGGGTGGCCCCTCGCCGCCGGCGAAGATGTTTGCCGTCCTTGACGTTCTTGCCGAGCGCGGCAGTGCACGGCTGACCGATATTGCCTTGGCACTCGACGTCCCCAAGACCACTCTCCACCACACCGTTGCACAATTGGAGGATTTGGGGCTGTTGCAGCGAGAGCTCGGTGGCCGACAACTCACTATTGCGCCGCGACTGGCCAAACTGTCATCCGATATACTCGGTGCGGCGATGCGGCATGCGCCGCGCCACGCCATACTCGAGAGACTGGCCGCAAGCCTGGGCGAGAGTTGCAGTCTTGGCATTCGCGTCGGCCACCGGACCGTCTATCTCGACGATGTGACCGGTTCTTCGCCTCTGGCATTCAATTTCCAGACGGGCAGTCACGTACCCCTCTACTGCACGTCTACGGGAAAGCTCTTCTTGGCCCGCATGACAGCGGCGGAGCTGGACCGCTATCTCAAGAGCGAGCCGCTGGTGCAACACACGCCGCGAACCATCACGGACCCAGATCGCTTGCGTGCGGTTGTTGCCGAAATCGCCGAAAGCGGCTTTGCCTGCTCGGACGATGAGTTCGTGCTCGGCGTTGTCGGCGCCGCAGTTCCCGTGGTCGACAAACAAGGTCGATTGCTGGCTGGCCTGACCGTCTCCATACCGGGGGTGCGGATGTCCTTTTCCGACCTGCCCAAGCTGCGGTCGGCTCTCGACTCTGCTGCCGAGAACCTCGCGCAGACCTTCGACTAGCCTGCACGCGGGGCGCGCGCTGCTCCGAAAGCAAATCCACTGCCGTGCGCTGTCTCCAAGCAGGCCGCGAATCCGGCCGTTTTCGCCTGCCGCGGCCGAAATGCCTGCCCCGGCGAAAAATGCGTTTGACAATTAGTTCGAAAAATAGCTACGAATCATATCATAATATCGAACAAAAGTGAGGCGATGCGGTCCGATCCCTCGTGTCGTCGCACAGTGACGGTGGAGCATCAGGCGTGACTGATCATCTCAAAACGGCGTTCTCCTTTTCCAACCGGCATAAGGACCTGATGGCGCGC
>JAKSDN010000208.1 GCA_022360075.1 Kiloniellales bacterium
CCCTGCTCGGCGACCGCCAGAAAGACGCGCAGATCGTCCCAGTTCATCGTCGCACCTCGGGGCGCTCGGCCATCATCATCTTTGAATAGAGCTTATTGTTCCTCGGGCGCCGATCAACAGAATTGAAGGAGCCTAGGCGGAATGACCGCTCCTCTCTGTCGGACTAGTTCAACCGACTATACATCTTTTGGCTGTCCGTATCGTCTCCTCGACTGGCGCCTGCCGGGTCCGGAGGGCTAAGCATCGGAGCCAGAAGGGGCCGGACGCGCTTGCCTTTTTCATTGACATTCGCATCCCATCTCCTCAGCCTGACATGAACCTCTTCTCCACCGACGCGTGTTCCGGCGGGCCTTGGCCGTCTGAGACCGACTATCGAGGGGGTGGAGACGAGGCCGAGATCGCCGCCCGGGAGGGGTGGCGCATCCTTCCTTTCAAGCGAGGAGATGGGTGATGGCCAGGGGGACTGTGAAGTGGTTCAGCACAGTCAAGGGCTACGGCTTCATCGAGCCGGAAGACGGCTCGAAAGATGCATTCGTGCATATTTCGGCGGTGGAGCGGGCCGGATTGAACCAACTCAACGAAGGCCAGAAAGTGGAATACGAGCTGGTGCCCGGCAAAGCCGGGCGCAAGGCCGCGGAGAACCTGAAGCTCCTCGAGTGAGGCCGATCGCCTCGGCGGTCGGGCGTTCTTCCAGCGTTTGAGCAAGAGCAGACCTGCTCGAAGGTCGGCCACATGACTGGCTGGGGCGGCAGGATTCGAACCTGCGATCACGGGACCAAAACCCGATGCCTTACCGCTTGGCTACGCCCCAAATTGTCAGCCACGGCCCCGGAGCGGCGCCGGCCATCCGCGAACGGCGCTGCGAAGGCGCCGCAAAATAGCCGCCTCCGGCCGCGCTCGCAACGGGCCGCAAGCGGGCACCGGCGGCTGCGCCGAGCGCCCTCCCATAGATCCTTACGGCTCCCGGGCGCCCAGCTACTCGCCCTGTGGCGCCGGCGCGAAGGACGGATAGCGCCAGCCGATCAGCAAGCCCCAAGCGATGAACAGCAGCTCTCGGCCGCGGCGCACGAGAGCGATCGCCAGGCCAAGCGCGGGCGCGCCGGTCATGATCTGGACCAGGGTCACGAAGCCGATCTCGACAGCGCCTAGCCCGCCGGGAATGAGGAACAGCCCGGCCCGGATCAGCTCGACCAAGGTTGCCAGCAGCCAAGCTTCGCTCCAGGTCATGGACGCGCCGAGAAAAAAGACGATGACCTTGATCTCGACGGCGAAGAGGACCCAGTTCCCGAAGGTCATCACCAAGGCCAGTGCGAAGTCCCGCGGCCGGCGGCTGTAGAAGTCCTTGAACAGATCCTCGACCGACTCGATCTCCTCGAGCAAGCCCTCCAGGCGCCGGGCCAGCGGCCAGCGGGCGACGATCCTTGCGGCACGGCTGGCCACGGCCCAGCGCTGCACGGCGAAAAAGCCGAAGATGCCGAGGCTCAGTGCCAGCCAGGCCGTCGCTGCCAGCAGCTCGTAGGCGCGCGGCAGGGTGCCCGCGACCAGCATGATCGCGACACCGATGCCGAAGAACAGGGTCATGCTGAGCAGGATGATCGTGCGCTGCAGGATGACCGAGGCGCCGCCCTCCCGATAGCCGATGCCGTGGTGCCGCTTCAGAATGAGCGCCTTGACCGGCTCGCCGCCGAAGCTCGCCGCCGGCACGATCACGTTGAAGGCCTCGCCCACCATCCGCGCCTTCCAAAGGCTGTAGAGCCAGCCTGGGGTCAAGCGGGTGCTCGGCAGCGCGCGCTGCCAGGCGGCCGTGTCGAGCAGAAAAGCGACGAGATGGACGGTGCAGACGACGATCGAGCCCCAAAGCCCGACCTTCGCGATCTGACCCCAAACCTCGCCCAGGTCGACGTCGCGGAGCGCCAGGGCGAAAAGGCCGAAGCCGATCACCAGGTAGAGCAGGCGCCGCCAGTTCAAGCCCGAGAGCATGGATCGTTCGGGTTCCTATCGCATGGCACCGAGGCCGAATCACAAGGATCTGCGAATTGCCGGCGGTCGCATCAAGGGCACTGTCGCGGGCCGGCATGACGGACGGCCGAGGCTTGACGCCCGAACCCCGGCTGGGCCGCGCGTTTCGGCCTCCTGAAACCATGATCTCGGGTTCGGGTCAAGCGACCCCAGGCGGCGGCGCGGTCGCCGAGCCTGGTCTCGGCCCTGCCTTCAGCCGCCGCGGCGGCTCGGACTTCTCCGCGAAAGCGTCACCAGCAGCGCCGGCAGCACGACGAGCATGGTCACCATCGTCAAGCTGATCGCGATGGTCAGCAGCAGGCCCATGCTGGCCGTGCCGAGATGGCTCGAGATCGACAGCGAGCAGAACGAGCCGATCGTCGTCAGGCCGCTGAAGACCACGGCCCGCGGCGTCGAGGTCGCCAGCAAATTGCCGCTCTGCTCCATGCGGTAGCGCAGGACGAGCTGGATTCCGAAGGCCACCCCCAAGCCCATGAGCAGGGGCAGCACGATCACGTTGGCGAAGTTGAAGGGCTGGCCGATCACCACCGTCGCAGCGACCGTCAGCAGCGCGGAAAGCAGCAACGGGCCGAGGATCAAGACGGTATCGCGCAGGCTGCGCAAGACCGCGAGCAGCAGCAGCAGGATCAGCGCGAAGGCATAGAGGCCGGCGTCGCGAAAGGCCTCCAGGACCGCCCGCCCGGCTTCGGTGATGTCCACCGGATCGCCGCTCACGCCCGGCGCCACCGCGCGCACGGCATCGACGAAACGCGTTCTGGCCTCGCGATCGCGCAGGTCCTCGACGGGATAGATCTCGACCTGCGCCCGGCCGTCGGCGGCGACCAGGCGCCGCTGAAGCTGCTCGGGCAGGTCGTCGATCGTGACGATGTCGGCCTCGAGCAGCTCGCCGAGGCGATCGATCTGGCCCGGCAGGTTTGCGACCAGCGCCCGCTCGAGACCGGCGAGGGCGATCGGGTCGTCCTCGATCCGCGCGACCGCATCGGCCAGGCGGCTGCCGTCGATGCCGCCGTCCCGGTCGAGACCGTCGGCGAGCGCGCGCAAGCGCTGCGCCGCCGTCAGTCGCTCCTCGGCGGTCAGAGGATCCGCCGGCGCCGCAGGATCGAGCAGAGGGCCGAGGAAGAGGCTCATCTCGTCGATGATGTCGAGCTTCTCATCCTGCCGGTCAGGCACGAGGTCCCGCAAGGTCAGCGCCTCGCGCACCTCGGGCAGGCTTTCCAGCCGCTCGGCGAGGGCCGTGGCCGCGTCCAGGTCCTCGGTCAGGACCGCGGCGTCATAGGGCTCCACGCGGGGATCGTCGAGCAGCTCCAGCAGCGTCGAGACCGATTCCGATTCGGGGTCGCGCAGATTGAGAGGATCCTCGTCGAACCAGGCAAACGGCAGGGTCGCGACCGAGAGCACCGCCAGGGCGAGCGCACCGGCCAAGATCAGGCGGGCATGGCGCTCGACCAACGCCCGGAACCAGCCGCCGAAGCCGGCGGCCACGGGCCTGCGGTCATGGCGCGCGGGCAGCACGCACAGCAGGGCCGGTAGCACGGTTAGATTGGCGAAGAGCGCGATGAACATGCCGGCGCCTGAGATCAGGCCCAACTCCGCGACCCCCTGATAGCTGGTCGGCAGGAACGAGAAGAAGCCGATCGCCGCCGCGATCGCCGAGAGGGCGAGCGCGCCGCCGACCCCGGAGCCGGCCTGCATCAGGGCGGCGCGATGCTCGGCGCCGCCGGCCTTGGCTTCCGGATAGCGCAGGGTGAAGTGGATGCCGAAGTCGACGCTGAGGCCGATGAAGAGAACCGCGAAGGCCACCGAGATGATGTTGAGCTCGCCTATCGCCACCGTCGCGAATCCGGCCGTCCATATCAATCCGATCACCAGTGTCA
>JAKSDN010000161.1 GCA_022360075.1 Kiloniellales bacterium
GCGCAGGCCCTGCCCGGTCATGTCACACACTGGCGGCGTTCATGTTTCAGGACCAGGCTCACATCCTCCCGTCCCCGGTGGTGATGACATCTTTACTTGACCGACTATCATTGCCGCGTTGATTCTACAGGCCGCAAGTTCAATTGGAATGGCTGGGACCCTCACACGTGACACCGACCGCACAACACCTGACATGGATTTTGGGATGTCTTTGCCTGATCGCCTTCGGCGCGCCGACGCTCGCCGCGGAAACAAGCTATCCGCTGCCGCGGGCGAAACCGGCCGTCGTCGGCAACCCCGCCAAGCGGCTGAGGCTTCCGGCGAAGCAATTGTTCGGCGGTCACGCCCTTCCGGCCAGGCTCACGGCCCGGTCCTACGGCGCCTATAACCGCGGCTGTCTGGCGGGCGCGAAGATGCTCGACACGGACGGGCCCAACTGGCAGGCGATGCGCCTGTCGCGCAACCGCAACTGGGGCCATCCCGCGCTCATCGCCTATATCGAAAAGCTCGCCGCCGATGCCAAGAAGCTCGACGGCTGGCCCGGGCTCCTGGTCGGCGACCTGTCGCAGCCGCGCGGCGGCCCGATGCTGTCGGGCCACGCCAGCCATCAGATCGGGCTCGATGCCGACATCTGGCTGCGCCCGGCGCCGGAAAAGCCCCTGAGCGTCGAGGAGCGCGAGAAGATCAGCTCGATTTCGATGATCAAGGACCGACGCACCCTGAACAAGGCGACCTGGACCGAAGCCCACGCCAGGCTTATCCGCCGCGCGGCCTCCTACCCGCAGGTGGCGCGCATCTTCGTCCATCCGGTGATCAAGAAGGCCTTGTGCGACTGGGCCAAGGGCGACCGCAGGTGGCTGCGCCGCATCAGGCCCTGGTACGGCCACCACTACCACTTCCACATCCGCCTGTCCTGCCCCAAGGGCAGTCGGGGCTGCAAGAACCAGGGCCCACCGCCCCCCGGCGACGGCTGCGGCCGCAAGCTCGCCTGGTGGCTGTCCGACAAGCCCTATCCGCCCGAACCGAAGACGAAAAAACCGGTGAAGGTGAAGAAGCCCAGACCCATCACGCTTGCCCAACTGCCCAGGGCATGCCGGGTGGTGCTCGACGCGGAGTAGCCCGACCTCGGGTCTTGTGGTGGCCAGGCGAGCCGGAAACACGGTTGTCAAATTGCCGCTCTAACCTGCATTCTTTGCCGGATCGCCGCCGGTGGCGGCAGCCAATGGAAGTGGAAGGACGGAATGAGCACCAAACAGAGCGAGGTTGCGGAAGAATCCTGGATCGAAGCCGAGCTTCAGGACAGCTTCGACGAAGAGCTTGAGATGGAGATCGATGACGAACGCATCTCCAAAGAGCTCCGTCAGATTTCGGAGATGAAGCACAAGTCGGCGCTCGGCCGGCGCGACTACTTCCGCGAGCTCCTCCGGCTGCAGGCGGAACTCGTGAAACTGCAGGACTGGGTCGTCCACACGGGCTACAAGCTGGCGGTACTATTCGAGGGACGCGATGCCGCGGGCAAGGGCGGCGTGATCAAGCGCATCACCCAGCGTCTCAACCCGCGGGTCTGCCGGGTCGTGGCTCTCCCGGCGCCGTCGGACCGCGAGAAGCACCAGTGGTACTTTCAGCGCTACGTGCCGCATCTGCCGAGCGCCGGCGAGATCGTGCTGTTCGACCGCTCCTGGTACAACCGCGCCGGCGTCGAGCGGGTCATGGAGTTCGCGTCGGCCGCGGAGGTCGATCAGTTCTTCTACGACGTGCCCGAGTTCGAGCGCATGATCGAGCGCTCGGGCATCAAGCTGATCAAATACTGGTTCTCCATCACCGACCAGGAGCAGCAGCTCCGCTTCATGATGCGCATCTACGATCCGATGAAGCAGTGGAAGCTGAGCCCCATGGACCTGCAGTCGCGGGTCCGCTGGGAGGAATACACCAAGGTGAAGGAGGAGATGCTGGAGCGGACCAACATCCCCGAAGCGCCCTGGTGGATCGTCGAGGGCAACGACAAGAAGCGGGCGAGGCTGAACTGCATCCATCACCTGCTTGGGCAGGTGCCCTACGAGGAGGTGCCGCAAGAGCAGGTCGCGCTGCCGGAGCGGGTCTTCAATCCGGACTATGAGCGCGCGGTCTTGCCCCAAGATCTCTATGTCCCGCAGATTTACTAGGGCCAGGCGCGAGAACCATGGTGCAGAAACCGCACAGGACCGACGAGACATGACCAAGGCAGTCGATATCCAGGCAGAGCTTGCGGGCCGGCCCTTTTTGAAGGATCGCACGAAGGACAGCGACGCCGGCGAGGCCTTCGCCGAGCTGGCGCGCTTCGGCGAGGGCGGAATCTTCGCCGGGAGCTTTTCCGGCGACAGCGCCTGGGAGCGCCACCGCCAGGGCGACGAGCTGGTCCACATCCTCTCCGGCGCGGCGCAGCTCACCCTCATGACCGACAGCGGTGCGCAGACGCTCGAACTGAAGGCCGGGATGCTCACCGTCGTGCCGCGCGGCACCTGGCACCGCTTCCACGCACCGGACGGCGTTACCCTCCTGACCGCGACCCCGCAGCCGACTGACCACAGCCTGGCCGACGACCCGCGCGACGAAGACGGGTGAAGGCGGGCGTTCGAGTCGCCCTCAAGGCCCGTCATTGCGAGCTGGCGTAAGCCGGCGCGGCAATCCAGAGCAACCGTTCAGGCAACTGCCAAATGGATTGCGTCGCTCCGCTCGCAATGACGGATTTCGCCAGTGCCTCCTAATCAAAGCACCTCCCCGGCCCTACTTTACAAAATGAAACAATTGAATCCGCCTCCGACACGCGCCTGAAACCGCTCCCGCCTATCTGGCCCGGATAAGCGCCCTGGAAAGCCGGGCGCGTTGCCTTCCCTTTCGTCAAGGAGCATGTCGAATGTTCGCCTCAACGAACCGGGTGTTCCGACACCCGTCGGGCCGCGTCACCGCGGCCATCGGCGCCGGACTCCTCGCCTTGACGCTCGCCACGCCGGCGCGCGCCGAGGTCTCGGGCGAGACGGCTTTCGTTCTCAACACCTTCTCTTTCCTCGTGCACGGCTTCCTCGTGCTCTGGATGGCCGCCGGCTTCGCGATGCTCGAGGCCGGTCTCGTGCGGACCAAGAGCGTCACCACGATCCTGGTCAAGAACATCTCTCTCTTCTCCATCGCCGGGCTCGCCTACTACCTCGTCGGCTACAACCTGATGTACGACGGCGTCGACGGCGGCTGGTTCGGCTCGCCGGGCATCTGGCGCGCGGACGACGGCGCGGCCCTGAACGGCGACTTCAGCGCGGGTTACGCCGGTGCCTCCGACTGGTTCTTCCAGATGGTCTTCGTGGCGACGGCCGCCTCGATCGTCTCGGGCGCCCTGGCCGAGCGCGTCAAGCTCTGGCCCTTCCTGACTTTCGTCCTGATCCTGACCGCGTTCATCTATCCGGTGACCGGGTCCTGGGTCTGGGGCGGCGGCTGGCTGTCCGGGCTGGGCTTCGCCGACTTCGCCGGCTCGACCCTGGTGCATTCGGTGGGCGGCTGGGCGGCCCTGACCGGCGCCGTCATCCTGGGCGCGCGGCGCGACAAGTACGACGCCAACGGGCGCAGCCGGCCGATGCCGGGCTCCTCCCTCCCGCTGGCCACGCTCGGCACCTTCATCCTCTGGCTCGGCTGGCTGGGCTTCAACGGCGGCTCGCAGCTCGCCATGGGCAGCGCGGCCGACGTGATCGCGATCGCCAACATCTACGTCAACACGACCATGGCCTCGGCCGCCGGCGTGGTCGCCGCGATCGCCTTGAGCCAGATCGCCTACCGCCGGGTCGACCTGACCATGGCGCTGAACGGCGCCCTGGCCGGCCTGGTCAGCATCACCGCGGGGCCGGACAGCCCGAGCGTCGGCGTCGCCTGCATGATCGGCGCCGTGGGCGGGGCGCTGGTGGTCGCCTTCACGCCGCTGCTCGACCGCTTCAAGATCGACGACGTGGTCGGCGCCATTCCGGTGCACCTGGTGGCCGGGATCTGGGGCACGCTCGCGGTTCCCCTGACCAACCCCGAGACCAGCTTCAGCGTGCAGTTCACCGGAGTCGCGGCCATCGCCGTCTTCGTGATCGCCACCACCTCGCTGGTGTGGTTCGCGCTGAAGATCACCGTCGGCCTCAGGCTCACCGATGGCGACGAGGCCCGGGGAGTCGACGAGGTCGAAACCGGCATGCGGGCCTATCCCGAGTTCGGGATCCCTTCTTCCCGCTTCTAAACCACAGGAGACCGTCGCCCAGGACGGAACTTTCCGACAAGCGCCCTCCCCTCGAACGAGGGGAGGGCGTTTTCCCGTGCGAAGGCCGTGACGTGTCTCCGCCGGATACAAAGGAAACGCAGTCGTGAAGCGCGAGACATCGGCCTGAAACGTCGCCGCACCAGATAGCCTTTGCGGGTTAACTCACGCCCGCCCAACGCAGAGCATTCAACGCCTCGAGTCGGAGATCGACCATGTCCGTCGACAAGAGCGGCATCGCGCGCAGAAAACGTCCCGTCGGGTCCAAGAGCCGGGCGCACGGCGAGCCACTGAGAGTCGTCTCGAGCGCGCCTGGCGACACGGCGCGGGCGCAGTCGATCGACGTCCGCGAGGAGCGGCTGTTCCGCTCGCTCGACATCGACAACAACGAGAAGGTCAGGCGCAGCGATCTCGAGCGCATGCTGGCCAACGCCGGCCTGCGCCCCGACGACATCCGGCTGCGCGAAAGCATGACGGCCCTCGAAGGCTTCCTGCGCGCGGCGGAGGATCCGGCCGAGGCGGTGCCGGAGAAGGAAATCCCGAAAGACAGCTTCTGCAAGGCGATCCGCAACAACATCCTGCTGATCGAGCGCGCCCTGCAGGGCAATATGATGATCCCGGACTTCGCCGACTTCTGCCGGGACATCGACCAGATCTACGAGACGACGCGGACGAGCCGGTCGGGAGCGCCGGCCGACTACATCCCTCAGCTCAACCTCAAGGAGCCCGAGGTCGACCAGTACGGCGTCGCGCTCTGCACCGTCGACGGCCAGCGCTACGCGGTCGGCGATGCCGACGTTTTCTTCCCCTCTGAATCGACCTGCAAGCCGATCAACTACTGCCTGGCCCTCGAGGAGCACGGCGCCGAAGCGGTTCACGCCGCGATCGGACACGAGCCTAGCGGCGCGAGCTTCAACGAGCTGGCCCTGAACAAGCAGAACCGCCCCCACAACCCGATGATCAACGCCGGCGCGATCATGAGCTGCGCGCTGATCAAGCTCCGCGACAAGCGCCGGAGCAAGGCTCAGGCCGGCATGAGCGAGCTCGAGGCCCGCGGCTGGGCCGGCGCGCGCTTCGACTACGTCATGGAGCGCTGGCAGGAACTTTGCGGCGGCGAGAAACCGCGCTTCAGCACGCCGGTGTTCCTGTCGGAGCGCGAGACCGCCGACCGCAACTTCGCGCTGGCCTACTACATGCGCGAGAAGGGCGCCTTCCCCGCCGACGTCGATCTGCACGACGTGCTGGAGTTCCACTTCCAGTGCTGCTCGATCGAGGTCACGGCCGAGATGATGTCCGTGGTCGCGGCCACCCTGGCCAACGGCGGGATCTGCCCGATCTCCGGCGTGCGGGTGTTCAAGACCGAGACCGTTCAGAACTGCCTGTCGCTCATGTCCTCCTGCGGCATGTACGACTACTCGGGCGAATTCGCCTTCACCATCGGGCTACCGGCCAAGAGCGGCGTGTCGGGTGCGATCATGATCGTGGTGCCCAATGTCATGGGTTTCTGCACCTGGTCGCCGCGCCTCGACGAGCACGGCAACTCCGTGCGCGGAATCGAGTTCTGCAAGCAGCTCGTAAAGTCCTTCAACTTCCACAACTACGACATCCTGACCGGCGCCTCGGGCAAGAACGACCCGCGGATCAGCCGCACGCGCTGGCAGGCGATCAAGGTCAACGAGCTGGTCTGGGCGGCGAGCAAGGGCGACCTCGGCGCCATCGAGCATCAGCTCCAGCGCGGCGCCGTGCTGAGCTGCGCCGACTACGACCTGCGCACCCCGCTGCACCTGGCGGCCGCCGAGAATCAGGCCGAGGTCGTGCGCTTCTTCATCGAGCGCAAGGCCAGAAGCGAGGGCGAAGGCAAGGGCGAAAACGAGATCGACCTCAATCCCCGCGACCGCTGGGGCGGCACGCCGCTCGACGACGCCTATCTGCACGACCACGGCGCGATCATCGAGCTGCTCGAGCAGGCCGGCGGCCATCGCGGCAAAACCAGCTTCCCGCCGGAGATCGGCCTGCTGCCGGTCGCCGCGGGCCTGCAGGCGGAATCGCACAAGACGGCGGAGATGATCTGGGCGACCAGCGCCGGCGATGTACAGACCGTCTACCGCCTGGTGGCGCAGGGCATCCCCCTCGACATCGCCGACTACGACCTGCGCACGCCGCTGCACCTGGCCGCGGCGGAAGGCCACGCCAAGGTCGTGAGCTACTTCATCGTTCAGAAGGCCGCGCTCAATCCCCGCGACCGCTGGGGCAACACGCCCTTGGACGACGCCCGCCGCCACGGCCGGGATGATGTCGCGGCCCTGCTGGAAAGCGCCGGCGGCAAGCCCGGCCGCGCGCTCGCGGGTTGAGGTTCACGGCAAGTTGGCTGTAGGGCGCGGCGCCACAGCGAGCGTCGTCATTGCGAGCCGGCCCCAGCCGGCGCGGCAATCCAGAGCCACCGCTCGGGCGGCAGCGGGCTGGATTGCTTCGCTTCGCTCGCAATGACGGCTTGGTGACGGCCACCGATTTGCCGTCTCCCAGCACCCAGCGTCGGATCTCCACGAGCGGCGATCAGACCACCTTGCGGATCTCGCCCAGGAAGCTGTCGACCTCCTGGCGCAACGTCTCGGCCCGTCCCGATAGCTCGCCGGAGGCCTCGAGCACCTGCTCGGCGGCGTTGCCGGTCTCGCCGGCGGCGGCGGTGACCGCCTGGGTCGTGCCGGCGACCTCGTTGGTGCCGGCCGAGGCCTGGGCGACGCTGCCGGCGATCTCCTGGCTGGCCGCGCTCTGCTCCTCCACGGCCGCCGCGATCGCGCCGGCGATCTCGTTGACCTCCTTGATGGTCTTCGCCACGCCCTCGACGCTCGACACGGCCTCCTGGGTCGCCCCCTGGATCGTCGCGACCTGCATGGAGATCTCGTCGGTCGCCTTTGCCGTCTGGCTGGCGAGCTGCTTGACCTCGGAGGCGACGACGGCGAAGCCCTTGCCGGCCTCCCCGGCTCGCGCCGCCTCGATCGTCGCGTTCAGCGCCAGCAGATTGGTCTGATCGGCGATCTCGGTGATCAGGGTCACGACCTTGCCGATGCGCTCACCCGCCTGTTCCAGGCCGCCGATCTTCTCCTGCGCATTGCCCATCTCCTCGACCGCGTGGCGGGTGATCGAGCTCGAGCGCGCGACCTGGCTGCCGATCTCGCCGATCGAGCTCGACAATTCCTCGGCCGCCGAAGCGACCGTCTGGACGTTGACCGACGCTTCCTCGGCCGCCGCCGCCAGGCTCGCCGCCTGCTCGCTCGTCTGATTGGCCGTGGTCTCCATGCTCCCGGCGGTCGAGCTGAGCTCGGTGGCCGCGCTGGCCACACCCTCGACGACACCCTGGACCTTGCCCTCGAAGCGATCGGCGACGCCTTCGAACTCTGCGACCTTCGCGGCGATGCTGCCGGTCGCGGCGTTGATGGTCCGCGCGCCGGTCAGGAAGCTACCCTGCATGCCGGTCTCGACGATGCGGCGGAAGTACTGGTTGCGGCTGACGTACTGCATCGAGGCCGCCGACTCGCGGACGTAGGCGTCGCAGCGGTCGATCAGCTCATTGATCAGCCAGAGCATCTCGCCCAGGCTGCCGCCTTCGCGAATGCCGATGATCCGTGCCTCGAAATCGCCCTGGGCCACCGCCTGGCAGACTGCCATGCCGCGCTGCATGGAACGCTCGACATCGCGCTGAAATCTCAAAGCCCCCGCCAGGAACCCAAGCGCCAGGCCGCCGAACAGCAGGCCTCCGATCAGCGCGAGGTCGAGCAGGGCCACGGCGCCGATCAGCGCGGCCAGGCTCGCGCCCGCGCCGTAAAGGCAGAGGCGCAGCCTAGAGAGAGAAGACGAACTGGTCATAGCCGATCCCCCTTTCCTCGAGCAGCCCCACGAGGTGCGTAAAGGAGCGCTCCAAGCCCTTCTTGCGATCGCCATGCTTCCGCTCCTCGGCCAGCAGGTCCCGGTAGAGCGGCTCGATAACCTCCTGCAAGATTCGCGGCTCCGCCGTCCGCCGGTTGGAGTGATAGCCCAGGACTTCGCCGCCCGGCGCCAGGCTGGGCGTGACATGGGCGAAGACCCAGTAGTGGTCGCCGAGCCGGGTCATGTTCTTCACGTACGCGAAGATCTCCTTCTTCTCCTGCAAGGTGTCCCACAGGAGCTTGAATACGCAGCGCGGCATGTCGGGATGCCGGATGATGCTGTGCGGCGCGCCCAGCAGCTCGGCCTCGTCGAACTCCGCGATCCGCATGAAGACGCGGTTGACGTAGGTGATCCGGCCGGTCAGGTCGGTCTTGCTGACGATGATCTCGTCGTCGCCGAAGCGGCGCTCGACCCCGGTCGGCTCGATCTGGCCAGCGAGCTTACGCTGCTTCGGTGCTTTGCCCGCGCGCGGCGCGCGCGGCTCGAGGATCTTCATTTTCTTCGCCCACTCTAGACATAGAGACTATGAAAAGCAGGCAGTAGCTCTCACTTATCCATTTCGATAATGCGCCATGAAGACTTGACACTTGGTTAAGAGGTCTGCGGCGTTGACAAGGGGGCCAGTCCGACCGAGATCTCCTAAGCAAGACACAGCGGGAAGCCGAGCCATGACCGAGAAAACCGTCAAATCCGAAGCGGAATGGATGAAGCAGCTCACGCCCGAGCAATTTCGCGTGACCCGCCAAGCCGGAACCGAGCCTCCGTTCAGGAACGCCTATCACGACTGCAAGCAGACCGGCACCTATCACTGTGTCTGCTGTGGCGCCCCGCTCTTCTCCTCCGAGACCAAGTACGATTCGGGGACCGGCTGGCCCTCCTTCTACGCGCCGGTCGAAGCCTCGGCGGTGGCCACGGAAGAGGATCGCAGCCTCTGGATGACCCGCACGGAAGTGCTTTGCGCGCGCTGCGATGCCCACCTGGGCCACGTGTTCCCAGACGGGCCGGCGCCGACCGGGCAGCGCTACTGCATGAACTCGGCCGCCCTGAAGCTGCAGCCACAGGGCTCGGACGAAGGCTAGGCAGGGCCCGCATCGCAGCGCGGCTAGGCAGCTCAATCTCCAGTCCGGCCGGAAGGCAGGACCCGGCGGACAGGCGCCCAGCGACCAAGCCGGGGCCGGCCGAACGCGCCCTCCGCGGGCTCTTCCGGCGGCGCCCTTTTCCCGAGCCAAGGCCCTTGCCCCGTTGAAAAAGCCTGGCCTCGTCCGCATCTTTAACCTCAAGTCCTACAAGACCTAAATCGGGGGGTGGGTCTCCGATCGCGCCGCGCGCTGGACCAGGGCAAGACAGCCGCGACCGCCGGAGCGAATTCTGAACGGCTACCGGGCCTGACGGCGCGAGACGGGACGTTCGAGTATGGTGGATGACTTTGCCGGGGTCGACCCCGGCCGAACAGGGCCGGGTCGGCGTCCCTGCTTTATGGTACGTTCCGCGAGGGTGGACGGGCCGTCGGCGTACTCGCGTACAGAACGACAGGCGCGGCCTTGATCCTAGTCGCGGGCCTCGAGACGGCGGGCGGCCTCGGCCTACTGCTGTTCGGCGGCGAGTTGCTGCTGCGCGGCGCCGTCGCCCTGGCCCGGCGATTCGGTCTCTCGAAATTGCTGATCGGGCTCACGGTGGTCGCCGCGGCGACCTCCATGCCCGAGTTGGTGGTCGTGGTGGCGACCGGTGTAGAAGGCGTGCCGGACGTCGGCGTCGGCAACGTCGTCGGCTCGAACATCGCCAACGTGCTGCTGATCCTCGGCGTCGGCGCCATCTTCTTTCCTGTTTTGACACGGCCGAGCGATGTCCTGCGCGATGGCTTCGCCGTCTTCGTGGCGAGCGCCCTTTTCGTCGTCTTCGCCCTGGCCGGCCAGCTCGTCTGGTGGCACGGCCTGATCATGCTGAGCCTGCTGATCGGCTACATCGGCTTCAGCTACGGCCAGGAGCGCCGGCGCAACGGCCGCGCGGAAGGCGAGAGCCTGGGCCAGGAGGACGAAGAGGTCGGCGTGCCGACGAGCTGCCTGGCCGCTCTGCTCTTCCTCGCCCTGGGCGTGGCCGGCCTCGTGGTCGGCTCCGACCTGCTGGTCGACGGCGCCGTGACCATCGCCCACGCGGCGGGCGTCTCCGACGCGGTGATCGGCCTGACCCTGGTCGCCGTCGGGACCTCCCTGCCGGAACTGGCCACGGCCATCGTCGCCGGCCTGCGCCATCACACCGAGGTCGCGCTCGGCAACGTGCTCGGATCCAACCTGTTCAACATCCTCGCCGTGCTCTCGGCCCTGACCTTCACGCTGCCCTTCGAGGTGGCCGCCGAGCTGATGCAGGTGGACATCTGGATCATGCTCGGCGTCAGCGTCATCCTGCTCCCGGTGATGGCGACCGGCTGGCGCATCGGCAGGCTGGAAGGCGCGAGCTTCCTCACCCTTTACGCCTGCTACATCGCCTGGCAGTTCCACCGCATGCCCGAGGTCGCCATGGCGGGCTAAGCTCTCGAACCCAACCTACAGCTCCGACAGAAGAACCCTCCCTGCGCCCATGACGTCCTCCGCGCCCCGCCACCCGGACAGCTATCCCACCGCCGCATTGGTCACCGGCGCCGGTCGCCGAATCGGGCGCGCGATCGCCCTCGGTCTCGCGCGCGACGGCTGGGCGGTCGCGGCGCACTATCGCGCGGCCGGAGCCGAGGCCGAGAGCCTGGTCGCCGAGATCGAGGCGGATGGCGGCCGGGCCGTCGCGCTGCAAGCCGATCTCGCCGAGGAGGCAGAGGTGGCGACACTGCTGCCGCGCGCGGTGGAGGCGCTCGGCCCTCTGGGTTGCCTGGTCAACAACGCCTCGACCTTCGAGCTCGACAAGGCCGAGAGCGTCACGCGCGAGAGCTGGGACTTCCACATGGAACCAAACCTGCGCGCGCCCTTCGTTCTGTCGCAAGCCTTCGCGCGCGCGCTTCCCGAGGATCAAGGCGGGGTCATCGTCAACCTGATCGATCAGCGGGTCTGGAACCTGACCCCTTTCTTCGTCAGCTACACGCTCTCCAAGGCGGGGCTCTGGACTCTGACCCAAAGCCTCGCCCTGGCGCTGGCGCCGCGCATCCGGGTCAACGCGATCGGCCCCGGCCCCTGCCTGCCGAGTCCGCGCCAGAGCCAGGCGCAGTTCGAGCGTCAATGCGCGGCGATGCCGCTCGGCCGCGGCACCACGCCCGAGGAGGTCGCCGCCGCCGTGCGCTTCCTGATCGAGGCCAAGGCCGTGACCGGGCAGATGATCGCCCTGGACGGCGGCCAGCATCTCGGCTGGGCACAGGCTTCGAACCGCGACCTGATGCGCGAGTGAGTGACAAGGCCGATCTCTTTAGGTATGGTTAACCCCTTGCCATCGTGAGACTTCTAGCCCCCGGACCAGGCTTCGCGAAGTCAGTTTTGCACAGCAGCAGAAGGGCCCTGTAGCGCCGACGCCATAAGGCCTCGGATTCCTTATTGTAACAGAATTTTTACGCTTGACTTAGAATTTTTCATTTATAAACAGATAGTTATAAGAACTGCCTAAAATATAGGCAATCTAAACGAATCGTAAGGTTTGTCCCGGCTCCATGCCTCGGGAAGGCACATAGCCACAGAGTTATCCACAGGTTTCGTGGATATCGCCCGGCGGGTCGGCAGCGCCTGCGATGGCTGCCTGACGTTGACCCTCCCGGGCCTTCTTGTGACATTGCGGCCATGGCGAGAGCACGAGGAACAAGGCGTCCGGACGACCCCTCGGCCGGCGGCAAGCGCTCGGCCATGGCGCCGGAAGAGGACCCCGGCAGCGAGCCCTTGCCCGACCAGCCGGAGACCGGCGACGCCAACCTTCTGCATGGCATCCGGGTGATCACCGAGGCGGTGCGCACGCTGCCCGCGGGGCCGGGCGTCTACCGCATGCTCAATCGCCGCGGCGACGCGCTCTACGTCGGCAAGGCGCGCAGCCTGAAGAAGCGGGTCACCAGCTACACCCAGTTGGTCAAGCTGCCACGGCGGCTGCAGCGCATGGTCGCCGAGACCGAGAAGCTCGAGGTCGTGGTCACCCACACCGAGGTCGAGGCGCTGCTGCTCGAGAGCAACCTGATCAAGCGCATGATGCCGCGCTACAACGTGCTGCTGCGCGACGACAAGTCTTTTCCCTACATCTTGCTGACCGCCGGCCACGACTTCGCCCGCATCGTCAAGCACCGCGGCGCCCATACCCGCGAGGGCGAGTACTTCGGTCCCTTCGCCTCGGCCGGTGCGGTCAACCGCACGATCACGGCGCTCGAGAAGGCCTTTCTGCTCCGCTCCTGCTCCGACGCCGTCTTCTCGAGCCGGACGCGGCCCTGCCTGATGTACCAGATCAAGCGCTGCTCGGCGCCTTGCGTCGATCGCATCGCCAAGGCCGACTACGAGACCCTGGTGCAACAGGCGACCGAATTCCTGACCGGCCGCTCGCACGACATCCAGGGTGAGCTCGGCGAGGCCATGCAGGCCGCTTCCGAGCGGCTCGACTTCGAGGCCGCCGCGGTTTACCGCGACCGCCTGCGCGCGCTCGCCCACATCCAGTCGCATCAGGACATCAACGTCGCCGAGCTCGACGACGCCGACGTCATCGCCGCGCATCAGGAGGCCGGCCAGACCTGCGTCCAGGTCTTTTTCTTCCGCGCCGGCCGTAACTACGGCAACCGGGCCTATTTCCCCTCGCACGATAAGAAGCTCGGCCTGGCCGAGGTGCTCTCGGCCTTCGTCGCCCAGTTCTACGACAACAAGCCGGCGCCCCGGCTGATCCTCCTCAGCCACGCGCTCGAGGACCAGGCGCTGATCGCCGAGGCCTTCGCCCTGCGCGCCGGCCACAAGATCGAGCTGCTGCAGCCCAAGCGCGGCGGCAAGCGCAAGCTGATCGAGCAGGCCCTGACCAACGCGCGCGAGGCCCTGGCCCGGCGCCTGTCGGAGAGCAGCAGCCAGCGCCGCCTTCTCGAGCAGCTCGCCGAGACCTTCGGCCTCGACGGCGCGCCGGAGCGCATCGAGGTCTACGACAACAGCCACATCCAGGGCAGCAACCCCTACGGCGCCATGATCGTCTCAGGGCCCGAGGGCTTCGTGAAGAACGCCTACCGCAAGTTCCGCATCAAGGGCACGGCCAATGCCAACGGCCCGGCGCCGCAGGAGGCGGCAGCGACGTCAGGCCTGGCCGAGGCGCCGAGTCCCTACAGCGCTGGCGACGACTACGCCATGATGCGCGAGGTCATGGAGCGGCGCTTCTCGCGCGCCCTCAAGGAGGACCCCGAGCGCGACGGCGGCCAGTGGCCGGACCTGGTCCTGCTCGACGGCGGCCGCGGGCAGCTCAACGCCGCCCGCGCCGTGCTCGCCGAGCTCGGCCTCGAGGACCTGCCGATCGCCGCCATCGCCAAGGGCCCGGAGCGCAACGCCGGTCGCGAGCGCATCTTCCTGCCCGAGCAGGAGGCGCTGCTGCTGCCGCCGAGCCACCCGCTGCTCTATTTCCTCCAGCGCCTGCGCGACGAGGCCCACCGCTTCGTCATCGACAGCCACCGCAAGGGCCGCAGCAAGGCGCGGCTGCGTTCCCAGCTCGACGAGATTCCCGGGATCGGCGCCAAGCGCAAGAAAACCCTGCTGCACCACTTCGGCTCGGCCGGCGCCGTGGCCCGGGCCGGGCTCGCCGATCTGGAGGCCGTCGAAGGGATCAGCACGACCGTCGCCCGCAAGATCTACGATCATTTCCACGACGGCCGCTGAAGGCTAACGTACAGCCGTCAAGCTGTGCTACGATCAATGGCCAGGGCTGCCTGAAGCGCAATTTAGGCAGCCTTTGGATTGCCAGCGATACAACCCCTAAACGATCGGTGCGAGCCTCACCATGCTCACCACCCTGCCCAACCTCCTGACCTTGGCGAGGATCGCGGCGATCCCGCTGCTCGTCGGCTTGCTCTACTTCGAAGGCCCGACCACGCGCTGGTGCGCCCTGGTCATCTTCGTCCTCGCCGGGATCACGGACTACCTGGACGGCTATCTGGCGCGCAGCCGCGCCGAGGTCTCGGCCGTCGGTCGCTTCCTCGACCCGATCGCCGACAAGCTTCTGGTCGCCTCGATCATCCTGATGCTGGTCGCCAACGGCAGCATCACCGGCCTGGTCGTGCTGCCGGCCCTGGTGATCCTCTGCCGCGAGATCCTGGTCTCCGGCCTGCGCGAGTACCTGGCCGAGATCAGCGTGCCCATGCCGGTCAGCCGCCTGGCCAAATGGAAGACCGCGATTCAGATGGTCGCCCTCGGCTTCCTGATCGTCGGCGACGCCGGGCCGGCAGCGATTCCGGTGCAGATGATCGGCGAGCTCGGCCTCTGGGGCGCGGCGCTGCTCACCCTGATCACCGGCAACGACTACCTGCGCCGCGGCTTTCGCCACATGCTGTCCGACCGCGAGGGCGAGAGCGCCTGAAAGGGCCCGAGAGACCCTATCCGGCGCACGGTTGACATTGGCGCCGGGCGGCTTCTTGTTAGTCCGGTAGGCGTCGAGCGGACCGGTTGGTAAGCGCCCTAGGCCTCCTCTCCAGTGTCACCCTCGGGCTTGACCCGAGGGTCCATCTGGGTCCGAAGACTCGGACATCGATGGATTGCCGGATCAAGTCCGGCAATGACAGATCAAAGGGTGAGTCGCCAGAACGCCCATCCTTGGGTTCGAGACGGACCGTGGAACACGAGAAGCGATGAAAGTATTCGGCCTCGCGGGCTGGAGCGGTAGCGGCAAGACCACCTTGATGACCCGGCTGATCCCGGAGGTCGTCGGGCGCGGCCTCACGGTCTCGTCCATGAAGCACGCGCACCACGCCTTCGACATGGACCGCAAGGGCAAGGACTCCTTCGAGCATCGCCGCGCCGGCGCGACCGAGGTGCTGATCACCTCGGCCCGGCGCTGGGCCCTCATGCACGAGCTGCGCGACGACCAGGAGCCGCCGATGGCCGAGCTGATCGCCCGCATGACTCCGGTCGACCTGCTGCTGATCGAGGGCTTCAAGCGCGCCGAGCA
>JAKSDN010001293.1 GCA_022360075.1 Kiloniellales bacterium
GCGTTGGTCGCGGCGGCCGGCGGCACACTGCTCTCGTCGGAAGCGGCTGCCCAGTCCGCCAAGGAAGAGAAAGAACGGCAGAAGGCCGCCGAGCACACCATGACGGTCGCGACCGCCTATATCCTGGGCGCCTCGCGCAGCTACCCGATCATGCAGCTCGACTTCAAGGAGAACGTCCAGAACGCGACCAACGGCAAGGTCTACGTGCGGCTCGCACCGGGCGGCCAGCTCGGCGCCGGCGGTGCCTTGGCGCAGAAGGTCCAGGAAGGCACGATCCAGGCCGCGCAGCACTCACTGTCGAACTTCGCGCCCTTCGCGCCGGTCGTCGATCTGATCAACCTGCCCTACTTCTGCGGCGCCAATCAGAAGTTCGTCAATCTGGTCGGCTCCCAAGCCTGGCGCGCCGAGGTCGACCCCAAGGTCGAGGCCAAGGGCTTCAAGCCGCTGTGGTACGTGGTGATCGACCCGCGCGTCGTCGCGATGCGCAAAGGCGGCAAGGGCCCGATCAAGACGCCGGCCGATCTCTCCGGCATCAAGTTCCGGGTGCCGGGCTCGAAGATGCTGCAGCAGTACTACCGCATGATCGGCTCCAACCCGACGCCGGTGGCCTGGGGCGAGACACCCTCGGCGATCAAGCAGGGCGTGGCCGACGCGCTCGATCCCGCGGTCGGCGCGCTGCACGTCTTCGGCTTCAAGGACATCCTGTCCTGGGTCAGCTTCACCAAGGCCGTGCCGGACAGCCAGGTCTATTCCTGCAATCTCAAGTGGTTCAACGCCCTGCCCGGCGACGTCCAGGACGGCGTCGTCTTCGCGAGCGAGCTTTCGGCCCACCAGAACCTGGCCAAGGTGCCGGCGGCGCGGGCCTACGCCATGTCCGAGATGACCAAGTCGGGCGTGCAGTTCTATTCGCCGAGCAAGGACGAGCTCGATGCCTGGGTCGAGGCCGGCGGCCATCAGCGCTCGGAGTGGGATGCCTTCAAGACCGAGCTGGCCGGCTCGATGGCGACCTTCGAGAAGCTGAACGAAGCCGCCAGCACGCAAGGCCGCTACTACGTCCACGACGCCTGAGCTGTCCTCCCCATCGGCCGGGGCGCCCGCGCCCCGGCTCCTTCTTCCGTCTGGCGCCGCCCCGGCTTGAGCGATCCCGAGCGGCGGCCTGGAGCGCTGTGTCATGAACGGGCTGCTCAAGAAGATCGACGAGAACGGCGAGCGCTGGCTGCTCCTGGTGCTCTACATCACCATCGTCGCCACCATCGCGATGGAGGTGATCCGCCGTTTCGCGCTGAGCTATTCCTCGATCTGGGGCGAGGAGATCGCGCGCTACGCCTTCATCTATCTGGCCTGGATCGGCGCCTCCGCCGGCATCAAGGAGCGCGCCCATATTCGCATCGACGTGCTGTTCCACTATCTCTCCAACCGCGGCCAGGCGCTGCTCTACCTGCTCGGCGACTTCGCCACCCTGCTGCTCGCCGTCGTCGCGCTCTATTGGTCGCTGCAGCCGGTGCTGACCTCGCTCGAGTTCGGCTCGGTCACCCACGGTCTGCGGATCAGTCAGGCCTGGTTCTCGATCGCCGTGCCCCTTGGCTTCTTGATGATGCTGTTTCGCCTCGTCCAATCGATCAGCCGCGATCTGCGCACCCTACGCGACGACACCAAGGTGTTCCGCGGCAACCGGCTGTTCGACTAGGGGGGCGCGCGCATGATCTGGCAACACCTCCAAGAGCAGGGCGGGGTCGAGCTCGGCATCGAGTTCTACGGGCCGCTGATCGCCATGATCGCGTTGATCGTGCTGGGCGTGCCGATCTGGGCGATCCTGGGGCTCGGCTCGGTCGCCATGCTGCACTTGACCGGCGCCCTGCCGCTCTCGCTGCTGGGCGAGGCGCTGTTCGACGGCATCGACGCCTTCGCGCTGATCGCGGTGCCGCTGTTCATCCTGACCGGCGACGTGCTGGTGCGCACCGGGCTTTCCGGCAAGCTGCTCGACGTGGCCGAGGCCACGGTCGGCGGCTTTCGCACCGGCTTCGGCACCGCGACGGTCCTGGGCTGCGGCTTCTTCGCCTGCATCTCCGGCTCCGACGCCGCGGGCGCGGCCGCGGTCGGGCGCATGACCATCGACCGCCTGGTCGCGCAGGGCTATCCCAAGCCCTATGCTTGTGCGCTGGTCGCCTCGGGTGCTTGCACCGGCATTCTGATCCCGCCCTCGATCGCCTACATCATCATCGGCCTGGTGCTCGGCGTCTCGGCCTCCACCCTGTTCCTGGCCGCGGCGATTCCCGGCGTCATGGTGATGATCTCGATCATGATCACCAACATCGTGATGAACCGGATCCACGGCTTCGAGAACGCCGACGGCGGCTTCTCGGTCCAGCGCTGGGTCAAGGCGGTGGTCGACGGCCGTTACGCGCTGCTGGTGCCCTTCGTCATTCTGGGCGGCATCTATACGGGCATCTTCACCCCAACCGAGGCCGCCGCGGTGGCGGTCACCACGACCATCATCATCGGCCTGCTGCAAGGCACGCTGAAGCTGGCCGACTTCCCGCAGATGCTGGCAAGCTCCGCCAAGGTGAACGGCGTCATCGTGCCGATCATCGCCATGTCCCTGCCGCTCGCCCAGACCCTGGCGATCCTCGAGGTGCCCCAGGGCTTCGTCGCCGCCGTCACCTCGGTGACCAGCGAGCCGGCGCTGATCATCCTGATCATGATCGGCATCCTGATCCTCGCCGGTTGCGTCATGGAGACCACGCCGAACATCGTCATCCTCTCGCCGATCCTGCTGCCCCTGGCGCGCGAGATCGGCATGGAAGACATCCACTTCTGCATCGTCATGGTCACGGCCCTCGGCGTCGGCTTCATCACCCCGCCTCTGGGCCTGAACCTCTTCGTCGTATCCGGGCTCACCGGAACATCGGTCTTACGAATCGCCAGCCGCGCCGGCCCCTACGTGATCGCCATGCTGATCGTCGTGCTGCTGCTGGCCTACATACCCACGCTGTCGCTCTGGGCCTTTACCCCCTGACCGGCGCATCCGAGAGTCGAGGTTGAAGGAATGGCAATCGAATACCTGAAGAAGGCGAGCAAGACGTCGGCCACCGGCGAGGACGAGACCCGGCGCATCGTCGCCGACATGCTCGCGAAGATCGAGGCCGGCGGCGAAGAGGTGGCACGCGACTACGGGATCAAGCTGGACGGCTGGGACGGCGAGATTCTGGTCAGCCGCGAGACCATCGAGGCGGCCAAGGCGAAGGTGCCCGAGCAGCTCAAGGCCGACCTGCGATTCGCCTATGACCGGGTGCGCGGCTTCGCGGAGAAGCAGCGCGAGAGCCTGGTCGCCTTCGAGACCGAGCTCTCGCCCGGGCTCTGGGCCGGGCAGCGCCTGATTCCCATGGACGCGGCCGGCTGCTACGTGCCCGGTGGCCGCTACGCCCATGTCGCCTCGGCGATCATGAGCATCACCACGGCCAAGGTCGCGGGGGTGCATAACGTGATCGCCTGCTCCGCGCCGAATCAGGAGCGCGGCGGCATCGATCCTGCGATCCTCTACACCATGGACCTCTGCGGCGCCGACCACATGCTCGCCCTCGGCGGCGTGCAGGGCATCGCGGCCATGGCCTTCGGCCTCTTCACCGGCCACAAGGCGCGCATCCTGGTCGGACCGGGCAACCGCTTCGTGGCGGAGGCCAAGCGCATGCTCTTCGGCCGGGTCGGCATCGATCTCTTCGCCGGGCCGACCGAGATCCTGGTGATCGCCGACGGCAGCGCCGATCCCGAGGTGGTCGCGGCCGACCTGGTCGGCCAGGCCGAGCACGGGCCAGACTCGCCGGCCTGGCTGGTCACGACCAGCCGCAACCTGGCCGAGCGGGTGATCGCGCGCATGCCGGCCCTGATCGAATCCCTGCCCGATGTGCAGAGCCAGGCGGCGGAGGCGGCCTGGCGCGACTACGGCGAGGTCGTGCTCTGCGACACCCATGAAGAGGCGGCCCAGGTGAGCGACGACTACGCGCCCGAGCATCTCGAGCTGCAGGTCGCCGATCTCGACTGGTTCGTGAAGCGGCTCCTCAACTACGGCTCGCTGTTCGTCGGCGAGGAGACCACGGTCGCCTTCGGCGACAAGTGCTCGGGCACCAACCACATCCTGCCGACCAAGGGCGCCGGCCACTACACCGGCGGGCTCTCGGTGCACAAGTTCATCAAGATCGTCACGACCCAGCGCATGACCAAGGAGGCGACCCGCGAGGTCGCCGCCGTCACCGCGCGCATCTCGCGGCTCGAGGGCATGGAGGCCCACGCCCGCACCGGCGACTGCCGGCTCGAGAAGTACTTTCCGGACGAGAGCTTCCTGCTCGACGCACGGCAAGGATCGGCGGCCTGAATGGTGAGCGGATTCCTTCAGGAGACCTTCTCGCTCGAAGGCCGCGTGGCGCTCTGCACAGGCGCGTCGTCGGGGATCGGCCGGCGCATGGCCGGCGCCCTGGCCCGCGCCGGCGCCGCCGTGGTGCTGGTCGCGCGCCGGCTCGATCGCCTGCGCGAGGCCCAGGCGGAGATTGCCGAGGCCGGCGGCAAGGCGGACTGCCTCAAGGCCGACCTGAGCACGCCGGCCGCGGCGGACGACGTCGTCGCGCGCGCCGCGCCCCTGTTCGGCGCGCCGGACATCCTGGTCAACGCGGCCGGCATCAACCCCCGGCAGACGCCCGAAGAGGTCACGCTGGAAAGCTGGGACCGGACCCTGGCGATCAACCTCTCGCTGCCTTTCTTTATGGCCCGCGCCTGCGTGCCGGGCATGAAGGCCAAGGGTGGCGGCAACATCATCAACATCGCCTCGCTGCAATCCTACCGCGCCTTTCCGAAGGGCGCGCCCTACGGCGCCTCCAAGGGCGGCTTGACCCAGCTCACCCGGGCGATGGCCGAGGCCTGGTCGCGCGACGGCATCGTCGCCAACGCGATCGCGCCCGGCTTCTTCGAGACCGAGCTGACGCAAGCCGTCTACGCCGACCCGGCGCTGGTCGCGCAGAACGCGGCGAAGA
>JAKSDN010000865.1 GCA_022360075.1 Kiloniellales bacterium
AGAGGGAGGCATGTCATGACAAATGAACAAAACGCTCGTAGAGGCTTTTCGCGCCGCAGGTTCTTGCAAGGCACCGCCGCCGGGGCAGCTCTCGCCGCCACGCCCGGCCTGGCCCGCAGCGCCGCGGCGGGCGACAGCGGAGTCATCCGCATCATGGGTGTCGAGACGGCGGCCTTGGCGGATTGGTCGCCGTTCGAGGCTCAGACCGGCCTCAAGGTCGAGTTCGAAGGCATTGGCAGCGACCCTGGCCTCTTCCGCCAGCAGGTCATCGCCAACGAGATCGGCGAGCGCATCGACATCATCTTGATCGATGGTGGAACCGAGGATGATCTCGGCGCCAAAGGCTACTTCGCACCGCTGACCGGCGACGGCGTGCCGAGTTGGCAGGGTATTCCCGACGACATCCTGAAATCGCCTCTCGCGGTCGGGCCCGACGGCACCCAATACGGCTTGCCGGTCGTCATGAACGCCGACAGCTTCGCTTACTATCCCGAGGAAATCGGCGAGTCCGAGCCGCTTTCCTTCGCCTTGTTGTTCGAGAGCGACAAGACCAAGGGACGCGTCGCCCTGGAGAACACCTGGCTCACCACCTTCCCGATGGCGGGCATGTACATGAACGCGTCGGGTCGCTCGAATATCGCCGACGTCGCGGATCCCAGCCCGGAGGAAGCAAAGGCCATCGCCGACTTCCTGATCGAGCGCAAGAAGGCAGGGCAGTTCCGCACCATGTGGTCGACCTGGGAGGAGAGCATCGACCTGCTGGCCAGCAAGGAAGTGATCGTCGTGAACTGCTGGGAGCCCGCGGTGCTCGAGGTCCGCAAGAAGGGCCACGACGTCCGCTATGCCAGCACCATCGAGGGCTACAACAAGTGGATGATCTGCGCCTACGTGCCGACCCAGGCGCTCGAGCGTAGTGGCCCCGAGATCGCCAAAGCCCTGGAAGGCTTCCTCGGCGGCGCCTATGCGGCCAAGATCGCCGTGCTCCGCGGCTACGCCACCGCCAATGCCGCGGCCGGTCTCGACTGGGCCAAGACGAACGGCATGTCGGCGGAAGAGCAGGCCGCGATCGAGGCCAACATCGCGAAGATCGACAAGAAGTTCCAGGCCGAGCAGTTCTGGCAGAACGCCGCGCCGACTCATGCTCAGGTCGTCGAGGCGGAATTCGAGCGCTTCCGTCTCGCCTGAACCCCTGGATCCGGTCCGGCGAGGCAGCAGCGTCGCCGGGCCGGATTGCCACGGTGAGAGTGATGCGCAACACACAGATTCTCTGGGCCTTCGTCGCGCTCTGGAGCGGCGCGGTTCTGGTGCCTGTCGGCCTGCTGCTGCTTTGGTCCTTCCTCAAGATGGAGGACTACAGCTTCGTCTGGAGCCTGACGACGGATGCCTACCGACACATCATCGACTACAACCGATACCGCGTTGGGCTCGAGACGCTGCGCATCGCGGCGACGGTCACCCTTATCGAGCTGCTGATCGCCCTTCCCTTCTGCCTGTGGCTCGCCAAAGGCACACGGTCGGCCCGTCTCCGCGCCATCGTCCTGGCGTTGCTGACCATCCCCTTCTTTCTCAGCCTGGCCTCTCGGACGGTGGTGTTTCGGCCGATCCTCGGTCGCAACGGCCTCTTGAACACGCTGCTGACGGAATCAGGGGTGGTGAGCGAGCCGCTGAATTGGCTGCTGTTCTCCGATTTCTCCGTCCACCTCGGCCTCTTGGCCGCCTTCTTCCCGACCATGGCGCTGCCGATCTTCCTCACCATGACTCTGATCGACGACGAGCTGATCCATGCGGCGCGCGATTTGGGCGCGGCGCCGGCCCGCGTTTTCTTCGATGTCATTCGCCCCTTGGCAATGCCAGGCATCGTAGCCGGCATCATCTTCACCTTCGTGCCGATGTTGGGCGAGACCGTTGTGCCGCAGCTCTTGGGCGGCGGACAGGTGAACATGCTGGGCGGCTCGATCACCAGCCTGATGACGGTCCTGAACTACGCCGTCGCGGCGGCCCTGTCCGTCATGGTGCTGGTCATCCTCGCCACGCTCCTGCTGCTTTTGCGACTCAGCTCCCCGAACGTCTTGTCGCTGACCGCCATATTCGAGGGGCTGAAGCGATGATCGAGAAACCGCGCCCCTTCCGCTACAGGGGCGACAGCTTGGAACGGCGGGCTGCCTGCTTTGCGATCGCCGGGGGAGTCGGCATGTTCGTGCTGATCTACGGCCCGGTCTTGTGGCTCGCCTTGATGTCGATCAGCGCCGAACCGCTCTCCGGCATTCCCGGCCCTTTCACCCTGCGGTGGTACGACAAGCTGTTTGCCGACCTGCGTTGGGTCGATCCACTGTTGAACAGCCTTGCGGTCGGCGCGGCGGTGGGCCTCTCCTGCGCCGCCGCCTCCCTGCTGGTGGCCCGGCAAGTCCCTGCGATGCGGCGGCGCGGCCTTCTGCTGGTCGCCTTCCTCCTGCCGCTCTTCATCCCCGGGGTGCTGATCGGCGTCTCCCTGTTCCTCTACTTCCGGGTCATCCTCGGCTTCCAGATGGGCTGGTGGTCGCTCTTCGTCGGCCATTTCTCCTGGGCCTATCCCTTTTCGCTGATCGCCCTGCTCGTGAACACCACGCGCTTCGACGCCCGCTTGCTCGATGCCGCCGGCGACCTCGGCGCGTCACCTTGGCGGCGCTTCTGGGACATCGAGTTCCCGCTGATTCTGCCCGGTGTCGTGGCCGCGGCGCTTTTCGGGTTCCTCTTGTCCTTCAACGAGCTGTCCCGATCGATCCTGCTCTCGGGCCGCGTAGAAA